>CAYQDO010000009.1:0-20186 GCA_964416365.1 uncultured Muribaculaceae bacterium
GATAATAACTTTTTCATTTAGCTGCCTCCTACTATCTATAGTATACCATAAAAAAATAAAGCAAATTTGCTTTATTTACAACTTTTCTTACTAACCATATAAGTCATGGCAAATGCTGAGATAGCACATACAATGCTTATGAAGGTTATTAAATCAAATCCCACTTTGCCACGTAGAACTGCCGGAATTGTTGCGATGCAGAAACCTGATACGGCGTAATAAGTATAACCATATAACTTTTTTAACAAAAAATGCATTAATAAAACAAAAATTATCGCTCCTATACACAGTCCTATTACTACCGGGAATAATTCGATAATATCAACGTGCGCTATAGCCGTTAAATAAAAATCATAGAAACCTAATAAACTTAATAAAACTGTACTACTAATACCAGGAATAATTGTTGAAGCAGCTAGTACAAATCCTAAAGCCATTTTTTCTATAAAAGTTAAAGCTTCAGCTTGTACTCCATTATAATCTTTTAAATTTAATAAAACTATTCCTATTACTAAAGTAATAACCATTGGAATTAAAAACTTGAAATTAAATCCTTCTTTATTTGCTTCTTTAAATAACAAAGGAATAGTTCCTAAGATAAATCCAATAAATGAAAATGATGTAGGCATTGAGTATTCTTCTAAAAGAAATAATAGAATATTCCCAAATAAGATTGTTCCGAATATTACACCTAATCCTATGGGCATTAAAAATAAAATGTTCTTTTTTATATTTTTAAATTTTATTAATTCCGTAATAGCATTAATACTCTCCTGATAAATACCTAAGATTACTAACAATGCACTGCCACTTAAACCAGGTACAATATTACCAATTCCACCTAAAATACCTTTTAAAAAATTTGCCAATTAAGTCACATCCCTATACGCTTCCAAGTTTTTCGCATTGTTAATATGCGAAATAATTCTTTTTGTGCTACTTTACTATTCACTTTTTGATAGCGTGAATATTTTATAGTAGAAGAAAGCAAAAATACACTTTCTATTCTAGCTTTCTTTTATCAATACCCCTAATACTGAATAATTATATCATAAGCTTCTCTATAACCAAATTTTTTTTAATCCTCCTTAAGTCGAATTTACTATAATTCGGCTTTTTTGGTATTATTTTTTGGATTTTTTGCTCTTTTTTTTAATTTTCTTCTTTTTTGGTTTCTTCTTAATAGTTTGCTTTTTGTTAAATTTCTTCTTGGTAGTTTTTTTCTTGTTAGGTTTCTTTGTTTGAGAACTCTTCTTTTTTGTTACCTTTTGCTTTTTCTTCTTATCAAGATAATATTTTTTTAATCCATAGTAGATTAACCCTGTTAAAGACAATAACAACGCTACAAATAAAAACGTTTTGAAAAAATTTTGTTTTAAATGCTTAATATGAATTTGATAAGTAAGTTTACTGCCATTTTCAGCTTTAACAAGAATTTTAATGATACTGCCTTCTTTTAAATCTTCATTACCAATTACATTGATAGTTGCTTTCTTATCTTCAGGTACAGCATTAATATTTAATTTTTTGGTTGATTTTTTTATTGGTAAATAATAAACCTTCACTTTTTTATTAAACTTTAAATTATATTTATCGACTTTTAGAGTTTTTAAATAAAAATTGGCAGACTTATTAGATAATAGTTTAGTAATATTCAACACATATGTTCTAACTTCATTGTTCTTATTTTTTATCTTTATTATTACCGCATTATCTCCATCTTGAATTTCAATTTTTCGGTTTCCAAAGTCTTTAACAAAACTCAAATTATTATCTGGCAGTTTAATATTAAGATTTAAATTAGTAATTTTACTATCTATTTCAATATTATATTCATAAACATCCGAATTAAATTCAAAATCAATAAGATTTTTTTTAGAATCAGTAAGTTCAATTGATGACGCTTTAATATCAACTTCATTAGTTTCTTTAATTAAATAAAGATAATAAATTCTGGTTATTCCTGTTTCGCTTTTAACCATAATTGGTACCACAGTAACTGGGTTATTGGCTTCTATTTTGATTTCTCCAATACCAGTTATCTTAGCATTTTCACTAGCCAAATCTGCAGTTATTTCTAATTTTTCATTATTTTTATCTATATTAATTTTATAACTATATATTTCTGAATTAAATTTATTTATGGCCTCGCCATTTATATAAATATTTTTTAATTGATTTTCTGATGATAATGTTTTTATTTCGGCTTCCGCATCTTCCAAACTTTGGGTAGTATTATCCACATTATTTGCTAAAATGATATTTTTTATTTTAATTTGCTGAGCACCATAATCCATAGTACTAAGTAGCAAAATCCCAAATTCTTGTAATTCACTGACTAAAGTATTATTTTTGGTTTTAGCGGTTATACTATTTTTGTCGGATGTTACTTCCCATAAGCCGGTAAAATTACTTCTCACCTCATCTAAAGATAGTCCTTTACTTAATTCTAATTCAAAAGTAATTTCATTAAACTCAAACTCTGTTTCTATATTAGTTCGACATGCGAAATCTTCAAATTCTTTAAAAGTATCTTGGTCACATTTTATCGTAAATTTATCTTTAGCTTCCACATTTAGTGGCAATAATAATAAAAACACCCATAAAAAATATTTTTTCATAAGAATTCACCTGCCTTTTTAATTATATCATAAAATATTAAATTTATATGTTAATATTAGAGCATTAAAACACGAAAAAACGACATAAAAAAATAGGCTGTTATCCTATTTAAAATTAAAAATATATTTTGTTTGATCGTCATAAGAATAAAATACTGTATCTTCATCAACTAATATCACATTAGCTAGTCTAGCTTCAGTTTTATCAATTTTACCACTATCATCGATAGGCCATAAATATGGGGTGTTTATCTTTATATAGGTACGATCCACATTAAGGACTTCGATATCAAGTTTACATTTATCATCATTTTCCGCAAAGAATATTTTCGTTCCACTATATACTTCATAATTCTTAGATATCGAATTACATCTAATATATAATCTTTTCGTATCATCATAACTTTTATTATTTAGTAGCATAATAGCTCCGACAACGAAAATAATTGAAATAGGTATTATGAATTGAAAAAAATTTTTCATTTTATGACCTACCTTACCATATATTTAGTATAACATATTAAACCAAAAAAGGCACTGGTTTTAATCCATACAAATAAAGAAATAGAAATTTTAGATATTATATGGTATAATTCAATGTGTTTTCGAGGTTTTGAACATGAAAAAATTAAAGAAAAAAGATTGTTTATTTTTAAGCATTATATTATCCATACTTATTGGATTTGTGATTTTTTTAAGAGCAAAAGGATATGCTTTTGGTTCTAATGTTGACTGGTTAAGTCAACACTCAGTATTACCAGATTATTTTCGCCGTTTATTTTATGAATCTGGAAATATATTACCAAATTTTGCCCTTAATTTAGGCATGGGACAAAATATCTATTATTTTTCTTACTACGGTTTATTAAGCCCTTTAATATTACTGTCTTATTTGTTTCCTTTTATACCCATGTTCTTATATATCCAAATAATATGTTTAATAATGGTTTTATTAGGTGCCTATTTATTATATAGATGGATAAATAATAAATATACTTCAAAAATAGCCTTTATCATTACTTTAATGTATGTTCTTTTAGCACCGATTATCTATCATTCCCATCGTCATATTATGTTTGTCAATTATATGCCTTTCGTGATGGGTACTTTTATTGCTATAGACAATTACTTTGTAAAGAAAAAAGCCACACCTATAATCATAAATGTATTCCTACTAATTATGACTAGTTATTTTTTTGGACCAGTTTCTTTAATAGTAATCGGCATATACACTATTTATAAAATATTACAAAAAAATAAGAAAATTAACTTTAAGAGTTTTTTACCACTTTTAAAAATAATATATTATTGCTTTATAGCAATACTAATGGCAGCCATTTTACTAGTGCCTACCGTCTATACTATTTATGTGGGTAGACAAGACACAAATGTCGCATTAAATATTTGGCAATTATTCATACCTCAGTTATCTTATAAAACGACATTTTACTATTCATACTCATCTATGGGTCTATCTTTTATTTATATTATAAGTTTAATATCTTTTTTACTTAAAAAGAAGAAAGAAAATAAATTTCTAGCTATCATATTAATATTATTATTAAACTTTCCTATCTTTAATTTTATATTGAATACTTTCATGTATGTTGATGGTAAAATTTTTCTACCATTTATTCCCTTAGCATTATTAGTTATAGCTGATTTCTTAAATGATTTATTCCAGAATAAATATAACTTTAAAAAACAAATTATAGTTATAATTCCGGTAATCATCTTTATGATATATTCCTCTATTGGTTATTCTTATTCTGACCTTTTATGGCTTGATATTCCACTACTATTAATTATTTTAACTTTAATTTATTTTTATAAAAAACCTAACCTCATCTACATACCAATTCTTGTTATATCATCAATTTGTTTTATCAATATGAACAAAGGTGATGATTATGCTAATGTTAATGCTCGAAATAATACCAATGTGTATAAAGAATTAGTATCTCACATCGCCGAAGATAAAGTATATCGTACATCAGATTATACAGAGCAGCTTTATAATGTTAACCAAATCTACGGAGTAAAACAATTATCGCCAAGTTTTTATTCTTCTACAACTAATAAACATTACTTTAATATGGTCCGAAATATCTTCCAAAATGAAATTATCAATCGCGATAACACCACAGTATCTGCCCCCAAAAATATTTTATACAATATTTATGCTGGAGTGAAATATACCATTACTAAGGAAGAACCTTTAAAAGGCTATAATTTAATTGAAGAAAAAGGTGGTATCTCTCTATATGAAAATAATGATGTATTACCGATTGGGTACGCCTCAAATAAAATAATGAGTTTAAGAGAATTTAATACCCTAGATTATCCACAAAATATTGATGCATTGCTAAACTATGTAATAGTAAATAAAAACTTGGATAATGTATATAAATCTAATGTTGCCGAATATAAAGCAGATTATGAAATTGAATCATTAGAAAACTTACAATATGAATTTCTTTATAATTCTCTTTATGTAGATGCGAAAGACTATGGTCAAACTACTTTAAAACTTAATAATCCGGTTAGTAAAGATAATATTTTAGTAATTCGTTTTAGTGTAAAATATCCCCATAAAGGAGGAGCCTGCAGTTCCGACATTACCATAAACAATGTAACCAATGCCTTATCATGTTCTGATTGGAAATATTTTAACAATAATTATACTTTTGAATATGTTTTATCAAGTGAAAAGAATATTGATACATTAAATATTTTATTTACTCCCGGATATTTTGAGATAGATGAAATTGAATTATATACAATAAAATATGAAACCATAAAAAATATTAAGAATCAAATTTCGGAAGCTAATCTCCAAACAAGTAATAAAAATAATACTGTTTTAACAGGAAATATAGAGGTTAAAGAAGATGGTTATTTCAAATTAACCATCCCATATGAAAAAAGAGGATTTAAAATCTTTTTAGATAATGACTTAATAAAATATGAGAAAGTTGATAATGCCTTTATTGGGTTTCCTATTACCGAAGGATATCATACAATAACCATTAAATATCAATCACCCTATCTTACTTTAGGTATTATTCTAACCATTGTTGGTTTAATTCTTTTTGAATTACTAATTCTCCATAAACATGCTAATAAGCATTTCTATAATGCCTTTATAAATATAAAAAAATATTTAATATTAATAGTTAAAAAAGTTAAAGTTTTTATAAAAAATAATGTAGGATATGTCTATTTATTTTTATCATTATATTTACTAGATTTTTCTTTAAGGTTTTTTTATTTTTCACAGATTAAATTCTATCATTGGTATAAATTTGTCCCAAATTCATTTACGATTATATGGATAGTATTAATCTTATCTCTAATCAAATTATTCAAATCAAAAATTGGTAAACCCATCTACTTACTATATTATATTTTATATTTTATTATTTTCTTAGTCCAGGCTATCTACTTTTCATATTTTACAACTTTCTTTGATTTTAGTGTCATGGCCTTAGCTGGTGAAGGTATTGATTATCTTGACACCATTTTGGCTAATACAAAAATTTGGGCTATCTTTACCGGAGGTTTAAGTATTTTCTTGACGGTAAGAGGTCTAAAGTATATCACTCATAATGAGAAATTTAAACTTAAAAGTTTAATAACAATTGTAGTAGTATTTTCTGTTTCACACTTAATATTACCAAATCTTCTTGGCAATGTTCGTACCAGCGTTGAGTGGGATGACTGGCGCAATCCCCGTACCGTTTATAATACTTTTAATGATCATAATAAAAGTATGATGGTTTCTGGTTTATACGAATATACAGTAAGAGATTTTTATGTTAATTTTATCAGAAATAATGAAAAAATAACTCCTGAGGAAGAAGAAATACTCAAACAAAATTTCCGTGATGTTATAGTTAATGAAAAAAATAACTATTCAGGGCTCTTTACTGGTAAAAATCTTATTTTGATACAACTTGAAAGTATTGATAATTTCTTAGTTACACCAGAAATAATGCCGACTACTTATGAATTAATGAAAAACTCAATAAACTTTGTAAATCATTATTCATTTACTTCCGGTGGAGGATCTACATTCAATTCTGAATATATGGTTAATACTGGATACTCGACAGCCTACAATTATAACTTAAGTGCATATTCATTCAGTCGTAATGATTACAGTTATTCCCTACCAAACTTATTAAAAAAATACAATTATATTTCGAATGCTTTCCATATGAATACCGGAGAGTACTATTCTAGAAATGATAACTATAAAAGTTTTGGTTATGATAATTTCTATAGTTTGAAAAATCAAAATGTTTACAAAGAAAATACTGACTACTGGTTAGATAGAGAATTAATTTTAAATGAGGAGTTCAATAAGCTTCTATTTAAGAATGAAAATGATAATCTATTTATGAATTATATTATTACTTATTCAGCTCATATGCCATTTAGTAGTTCAAAAGGCACCTGTAGCTTGCTTACTAATATTGAAGGTTTAACTGAATTTGAATGTTTAAAACTCCAAGCTAAGGAAACTGATTATTTCATAAAACTATTACTAGAAGATTTAGCTAAGAAAGATGAACTTAAAAACACCGTAATAGTTGCTTTTAGTGATCACTATTTGTATACTTTAGAAGATAAAACTCTTCTTGATAAATACAAAAAAACAGACAGTCAATTAATTAATCATACCCCATTCTTTATTTGGAGTAATGGTGATTATAAAAAAACCATTAAGAAATTTAGTTCTCAATTAGATATTTTACCAACTATTTTAAATGTAATGGGTATAGATTATTATCCTAACTACTATTTAGGTAAAGATATCTTAAGCCCAAATCATAAAGATTTAATATTCTTCCCTGATGGCAGCTGGTACAATGGTTCAATCTATATCAAAGATGGAGAGCAATTATTTGGCAAGAAAACGAGTCAGGAAAAAATAAATCTAATTAACAAAGAAGTAAAACAAAAAATGATGTTAAATGATGCAGTAATAAAATCTAATTATTTCAATAAAATAAATAGTATAAGCAAGTAGCTTATACTATTTTTAACTTTCCAAATAAAAGAATATATTGTATAATTTAAAATAAGAATAGGGGTTAAAATGAAGAATCTAAGAAAGAAACTTAAAAAGACTAATAAAAAGTTTAGATTTTTCTTTTATATAGTATTTATACTATATCTAGTAAGCTTAATCCTATTAACTAGAGGCTTAATCCTTTTAAGTGGAATAGAAACTTTTTTAAGATACTTTTTATTATTTGTTTTTTTCTCTTTATTCTTAATCTATACAGTAGCTAATTTTGTCTTTTTAATTTTAAAAAAACATAAAACCTTAGTTATTATTAATATCCTTGTGATTATTTTCAGTGTATTTAATTACGGAGCTCATTATTATATTAATAAAACTTATGGCTATATTGATGCCATTAGCAAAGATGAAACCACTTATACAACTAATCTAATTACCTTAGCAAGTACGACTAAAATTAATACGGTGGGTATGATAACCGAAGAAAGTGATATTGAAGGCCATATATTGCCAAAAGAATATATAAATAAAAATAAATTAAAATATCAAATAACTTATTATGATGATTATAATGCTTTATTAAATGATTTATATGATCAAAAAATTGATGGAATATTTATTACCAGTAATTATGCACTAATCTATAATAATATTGAAAAATTTAATAATATTAAAGGAGATACTAAAGTTCAAGCTTCCTATTCTAAAAAAATGAAAAAACAAGAATATGGTGAGGCATCAAATAAACCAATTACTGAGCCATTTACTATACTTTTAATGGGTGTTGATTCTCACGATGATGATATAAGTAAAAACCCGGCATTTAATGGTGATACTTTAATGCTTATTAGCTTTAACCCAAAGACATTATCAGCAACTACCTTTAGTATACCTAGAGATATGTATGTACCTATTTCATGTAATAATAATCGACGATATAAAATTAATTCTGCTGCTGGTCATGGTACAAAATGTATGATTGATACTATTGAAAACTGGACTACCTTAAATATCGACTATTATATGAAAATTAATTTCAAAGGTGTCGTTGCTTTAGTAGAAGCCTTGGGAGGTATAAATGTAGATGTCCCAAAACCAGACTTCCCTAAAAAATATTGTACTGATGATAGTAACAGAAGTGGACAAATATGTTTAACACCAGGCTATCAATTACTTAATGGTGAGCAAGCTTTAGCTTTATCTAGAAACAGAAAAGCATTTATAAATGGCGATTATTTCAGAGTGCAAAATCAACAATTAGTTCTTGAAGGAATAATTCAAAAAGCTAAAGGTATCAGAAATTTAAATAGTTTCTATAATGTCTTAAATGCCATTAGTCGTAACTTAGAAACAAATATGTCTACAAAAGAAATGTTAAATTTCTATAATGTCGGTAAAAATATCTTAACTAGAAGCAATTTAGGAGAAAAAGACCTGATAGATATTCAAAAAACATTTTTAAATGGATATAACATAGATGTTAATGGTGCTTCGACAGAAATGTATTATGAAGAAAGTTTAAGCGCTATTGTAAAAGCTATGAAAGTTACTTTAGGTTTAGAAAAACCGGGAATAATTAAAAGCTTTGATTTTTCCGTAAATAACCCTTATGAAGTAGAGATAGTCGGTAAAAATAAGTATGGTAAACGAGAAGATATGTTACCAAGCTTCATCTATAGAAGTTTAGATGAATTAAATAGTTGGAATAATACAAGAAGTATTAATATCAATATTGAATATGAAGAAAGCAATACTTGTAATAACAATACAATTCTAAAACAAAGTGTAAGAAAAAATACTTTAATATCTGACATTTTCTCTTTAACCATAACTGTATGTAAAAATACCATAGAAACTCCTGTCAATGAACAGGAAACTGAAACAGAAATTGAAGAACCTATTGAAGAGATGTTAGAATAAAAAACTTACCTAAGTAAGTTTTTTATTTGTCATAATATCTATTAATTTTTTTGCACTATAATTAGGGATACTTTTATTTATGGTAACAATGCCAATAAACCTAGATGGAATTTTAGGATTTACTTCAATTTTATATAAAGATTTGTTTTTTAATTCATCCTCAATAAACTCTTTCGTAGCATACCCAATTCCGAATCCTGACTTTACTAAATCCATAATTAAATTGTAACTTACAACTTCTAATTTCGGTTTCAAATTAACACAATTTTTTTGTAAATACTGATCCAAAAAACACCTTGTATTTGATGGTAGTTTTTGAAATAATATGGGATATTTGTTTAATTCTGCCAATTTAACTTTTCCCTTAGTCATTTCATAATATTTTTTATTACCAACAAAAATATCTTGAACTTCTTTAACAGGTATTATCTTTAATTCCTTATGCTCTTTCATTGGTAAATTTAAAATTAGCATGTCTAAATTACCGTTTTTTAATTCTCTTATAAGATTTTCCGTTAAATTATTTACGATTTGAATATCAATCTTAGGAAATTTTTCGTGAAATTGTTCTAAATAAGGCATTAAAACATAGCGACTGACAGTAGTGCTGGCGCCTATTCTAACTGTTCCGCTATCTAAGTTTTTTAAATTTGTAATGGTATTTAGACCATTATGGAATTGTTCTACACCTTTTTGAATATACTCAAACAAAATTTTCCCTTCCGGGGTTAAACTTACTCCCTTTTTTGATCTTATAAATAAAGATAAATCCAACTTATCTTCTAAATTTTTTATTTGAGATGAAACTGCTGGCTGAGATATGTATAGAACCTCTGCAGCTTTAGAAATACTCTCATTTAAAGCTACTATATAAAATATTTTATATAATTCAAAATTAACATCCATAAATTCTCCTTATGTTTGATATAAATAATATATATTATATTTATATCATATTTTGCGTTAAAATTCAAATTGGAAAAGGAAGTGGATTTTATGGCAAGCCATGCCGGATTAATTTACACATTAAAAACAGAAAAGGGTTATGTGGCAGGTGATAACCAATATACGCAGGATAAGAATAAAGCCTTGCTTATTAGTTTTGAACAATTTGGATGGTGTAGTAATAAAACCGTTCTAAAAATGTTAGGTTATCCAGATGAAACAGCTGAACTAGAAACAATTGTGCCTTCTTTTGAGTCAAGATTAGGGTGGATTGAAAATAAACTCAAATTACTCGGTTATAAAGATTATAGTGACATGGCTATGGATTTTTATGCTCGCTATAATTGTAATAATTCTGATGAATATTTAGAGTATATTAAATATTTAGATAAGCAAATAAAAAAAATATATAATAGTATGCCAGTACTTGATACATTAATAATAGATAACAAGGAAATGGAACTTAAAAGACTTCAATTTAGCAAGCCAATTAATGATTTAGAATATCATACAGAAAAACTTTGTGATCAAACTAGAATTATTACTAAATCTACTTTTAAATTAAAAAACCTACCTCTAAATAAATATTTTAATTTAAATACGGGAGAAAAAAAACAATATCAATATAATTATGATGAATTAATAAAGCAAATTAAACAAAATTTAAACATTATTGATTTAAGACTACAAGATAATGAGCTTATGGTCTATAGTAACGTTTTACCGAATATTTTAAATAAATACATTTTAAGCATATTAAGGGACTTCTATGAAGAAAATCAATTTCACATAACTAGAATGTTCGGTAGCTACATATTGTTAAAAGGTAATAAGGAAGAATTAAAAGCTATCAAAGCTACTCCAATCCCAATTAAATATTGCCCTTTAATGACGAAACTTTTAAAAGAAGTTGGTGGAGATATCGCCGAAAAAATATTAATGACTTTACAAACTGAAGGTGAAAAATTACAAACAGAAGCCATGTGTGATTTAATTAACGAAGTAGTTATCAAAAGTAAATATTTTGATACTAATAGACCACTAAATTCTTGTGAAGCTAATGTCTTGTTTGGAGCCTCAGAAACTATCGCTTCAGCATTTGATAATAACTTAGTTGATGCTGCTGTTATAGTATCAAATAATTTAGGAACAATTATAACTACAAATAGTAATAATACCCAAGGCGCTGTTAAAAGAATGACTGGACTATTTTATACAAGTCCATCTGAAAAACTAGTAGAAACAGCTATGAATGAAAATATTATTCCCGTATTTCCATATACTGCAGAAATTGATCAGATAGCTGGTATTAAAAAAGCTATAGAATTAGGTTATAAAAAAATAGCCGTTTCAGTTGCAGCTAAGGATAATTATTTATTAAAACAAATAAAACAAATCGAAAAAGAAAATAATGTTTTGATTTATAAATTTGGTTTATGTTCTACTGGTATAGATGAAAAAACAGCCATAATTATGAAAGATAACGCTGATGTAATCTGGTCTTGCGCTTCAAAACAAATAAAAAATTATGTAGAACCTCATGCCATAGCACAAGTAGGGATAAAAATACCGGTACATATCATGACTTCTCAAGGATGGCAAATTGTAAAGAATCATTTAGTAAAAATGAATCCTGAATTAGGAAATCAGAGCATTGATTTAGTAGAAGGCGAGAATAAACCCGTACTTTTAAATAATGACAATAGTATCAAAGTATTAAAGAAAAAAAATGTTTATAATTGTCAAGATTGCCCAAGACCATGTATTTAAAAAACAGAAAATTAATTCTGTTTTTTAATACAATAAAATATAACTTATAGTAAAGACAAATATATTACTTAATAAATTAACCATATTATTATCTACTAACGGAAATCCTTTAACAAGCTTACTTTTTTTATTACAATGCTTTTTCTCTTCTATTTGTTTTTTACAAACTACACATTGATATTTTGCTTCAACAATTGTACCTAATATACTATCAAAAACTGACCCACTTAAACTCATTAAAGTAATTAGAAGAAAATTAGAAAAATCAGCATCAGATTCTAAATAAATAACTCCAACTATCATACCTCCGCATAAGGAAGCAAACAATCCTAATAAAGATACTCCACCAGACTCTCCAGTTTCTATTTTCTTCATCGTAAAGATATTAACTGGTTTTTTTCTTGATAAAGTACCAATACTACTAGCTAAAGTATCTGCCAAACTAGAGCCAATCACGCAATAATACATTACATAAAAAACATTATTATTTGTTATATAGTGAAGTACTATACATAAAGTAGCCGTTAGAACATTACTAATCATTTGCCTTATATTACGTGTGCCATCTTTCTTAGTCTTTTTAAGTTTATCTGATAACAGCGTCAATATAAAAACTGTGGCTAAAGCTATAAAAGCTAAATGCCCACCCCAAGTATAAATTATTATTCCAAAAAGCCACGCTAAAAGGGTACCTGGAATAGTTACTTTCTTAGTATATCCGGCATATAAAGCTAAAATTGTAGGAATTATAAAATTAAAATACATCAAACCACTTCCAATAACCAAACAATCAAAAATATACCTAAAGGAAGATAAATATTATCTAAACCTTTAATACCAATAAGTTCTATCAAAGAAGCACTAAGACCAATAATCATAATTTTAAAAATATTAAAATCTAAATTATAAAATGAGTTGAAGAAAATAACTACTAAAATTGAGGCTATTAAGACGGTTGTAGTTCCAACAATGGTTTTATTATTAATTATTTTATTGCTTTTAAAATAATGAGCTATAATAGGTGCCAATCCATCACCTAATCCCATACAAAATAAGCCTATAGCATAAGCTCCTACTAAATTATTATTAAAATAAGTAAGTAAAGCCATAATAAATACACTAATGGGATAATAAATGGTTCCGAATGAATGTTCATCCTCCATACCTTTAAATATGTTTTTCTTGTAAGATAAATAATTTAGAATAATAAAAGTTATTGGGGGAATAATCATATGTATCGTGAATTTAAAATAATAATACATAATAAAAAAGCAAAAAGAAACACCAATATGAACTATTTTTCTAGTAATAAACTTGCTTACCTTAAATTTTTCACTTAAAACATTAGCTATCAATAAAATTAATAACAGATATAAATATGTAAGTAGATACCCTAACCAAATCATACTACACCTAAATAGTTGGGAAACTATTTATACCTAGTGGTAAACCTATAATATAAAAGGCAAACAAAATTACTATCCATAATAAAGCTGTATATCCTGAGTATGGTAAGATATATTTAATGTTACCCCATACTGTATCGTGATCATCCTGACTATATAATTCCATAAAAGCAACATAAATTATAAAGTACGCCATTACTGGAGCAAGGCCATAAGTTATTCCTTCTCCAAATCTGAAAACAACTGAAGCAAATTCCGGACTCATTCCTGAATTCATAAAGACAGGAACTACAACTCCACTTAGAATAACCCATTTATTAACACTACCTGGTACTAAAAGTGTACTAACCGAACTGACTAGCAATGTTAAAAGTATTAATGGTATTCCGGTAAAACCAGAACTATTTATTAAGTTAGCAAGTGATGCAACTATTACTGTACCTATATTAGTTTTCTTGAAGATAAAGATAAACATTGATGCTACGAATATTAATACAATAACTTTCCCTACACCATCCAAGGAATGACTCAAAGCTGAACACATATCACGATGATTCTTAATTTGTTTAGTTACTATTCCATAACTTAAACCTAAAATAATAAATAAGAATACAATAACAAAGACAAATCCTTGATTAAAGAAAGAATTATAACCAAATAATTTATCAATATATAATGCTTGACTATGGTCTAATAATTTTCCACTAAAAGGTAGGCCAGGAATAATGCTATAGACAAAAATTAAAATATACGCTATTCCACATAAACCAGATACAATTAATCCTCTTTTTTCTCTCTTGGTTAAATAATCCTCTGAATTATCTTCAAAATCATAATGGCCTATTTTAGGTACTATTATCTTCTCTGTAACAGAAGTAATAATTAATGCTAAACAAATAGTTGAAACTAATGAAATTAGAAGATATGCAAAAGTATTAATCGAATAACTACTTGTTAATACTCTAGCACTTAAAAGGGTATAACTCAGTACAGTAGAATCTATAGCATTAATAAATATATTAGTTCCTATCCCACAAGTAATAGAAGCAAAAGCGCATACTATCCCTGCCTTGGGATTTCTTTTACTATATTTGAACAGCAATGCTGCAAGTGGTATTAAAGCTATAAAACTTAAATCTCCAATTATAGTTGAGAATATACAAATAAACGATAAAGAAAAAGTAACAACTTTCTTACTCACTTTCTTAGTTAAAATATAAAAAAATGAATCTAAAAATCCACTCTTATCCAAAATGCCAACACCAATTAAGGTAATAAGTAACATTGATAGAGGCGTAAAGGCAGCAAAGTTTGAAACAGTATTACTAAATATATATTTTAAACCGCCTAAACTAAATAAAGATTCAACTGAAACTAAAACAGATTCATATCCACCATTAGCTGTTACTTTATTGTAAGAAGAACTAACATTAAATAAATTTAAAATACCACTTAAAACAATAGTCCAGATAATAAGGACTATAAAACTCATTATCGGATGCAGTACAATACGATCTCTGATTGTTCTTATTTTTTTCATTTTTTTCTCCCTTTAAGCTTTTTTTCAAACTCTAATCTGTCTAACATAATTTCTCTATTACAATGAACACATTTAAGTTTGATATCTACTCCGATGCGTGTTATTATCCACAAATTTGTACCACAAGCATGAGCCTTTCTCATAATAACTTCATCATTTAAAGCATACTCTTTTTTCATTTAAATCATCCTGCCAGTTTTATTTTATTCTTATCAAAACTAATCTTTATTTTTTCTAAAACGTCTCTTCTTAGAAAGTCTTCTTTTCCCTGTTTACACTTTACTTGGAATAAATATACAATATTTCCACCAGAAATTTTGTCAATTCCTAAATATATACTTTCTTTTTGATCAACAAATTCATATTTATATATTTCGTTTAAAATATTTTCAATAGCTTTCTTCACAATTTTAAGATCAACATCGGATGATAAAGTAATTTCAAAAGGTATGGTTGTTTGCTTTTGACTTAAATTCACGATAGCATCGACATTTCGGTTATTTATGATAAGAACAGCACCAGTTGCTGATTTTATCTTGGTTGTTTTTAAACCAAAAGAAAAAACGGTACCGATAAAATCTTTATAATTAACTTTATCACCCACAACATAATAGTTATCCATAATGATGTTAATTCCACCAATAATATCTTTTAAGGCATCTTGAAGAGCTAAACCTACTAATAAACCAATGATTCCTAATCCAGTAAGCATTGAAGTTGTATTAATTCCATATACTTCTAAAATTATTAATATGGCTATTATAGAAACTGTATACTTCATAATATTATTAAATAATATTAATAAAGTTGTACGACGTTTAACGTCTAATTCAGTTTTCCCTTTAACAGTTAGTTTATTAATAAGTTTTACTATAACATTATAAAAGATTATAGCTAATACTATAACTAAAATTGGCCCATAAAATTTCTTGGAAAAAATTATATCGGTAACTTTGTCTATCAAATTATTCACCTTCTATATTAACATTTAATATTTCTAGAATTCTTACTAAATCTGCTTCACTATCAAAAGGAATACTTACTTTATTATTAGAAATAGTTACTTTAGTACCAATTATGTCTCTTAATGTATTTTCAAATACCGAAATTCTTGGCGACTTATACTTAGTTCTAATAATCGGTTTTTTCTTTATAATGTTTTCTCCTGAAGCAAGTTTTTCTAATTCTCTTACCGATATATCATCAGTAATAATTTTATCAGATAAGTTTAAAACTAATTCTTGATTTTCTAATTTAGATAATACTCTAGCATGACTTTGCGAAAGTTTTCCTTGATTAATTAAGTCACGAACACTCTTAGGCAAACTCAAAAGACCTAAAAGATTGGTAATATAACTTCTACTTTTACCAAACTTTTTAGCTAGTTCATCTTGAGTAAGACCAGTACCATCTAGATATTTTTTAAAAGCAATTGCTATCTCAATTGGGGTTAAATCTTCTCTTTGAATATTCTCTAAAAGAGCAATATCCATCATTTCTTGATCGGTAAAATCTTTAATAATAGCTGGAATAGTAGTAAGTCCAGCTAATTTAGAAGCTTTAGTACGGCGTTCCCCAGCAACAAGTTCATAACCTTTAATACTTTTTTTAACTATAATAGGTTGTAAAACACCATGCTCTTTAATAGAAGCAGCTAATTCTTCTAAAGCCGTTTCATCAAAATGTTGACGTGGTTGATATGGATTGCTACGAATTTCTTCAATAGGAATTTCGATTATATCATTAGATGAGGCATGTTCAATAATGTCTTTTTCGATGACCGAAAAATCCATTGAATCACTGTTAAATAACTGTTCTAAACCCTTTCCTAATGCTTTTCTTTTATTTTCCATTTCTTTCTATAACCTCCTTGGCTAAGTTCAAATATGCCTCAGCTGCACGAGAAGTTGGATCATATTCATTAATAGGTTCTCCATGAGATGGAGCCTCAACGAGTCTAATTAATCTGGGAATAATGGTATTAAATACTTTGTCTTTAAAAAATCTTCTTACTTCTTCCACAACTTCTAAACCTAAATTAGTACGTGAATCAAGTAAGGTTAATAAAACACCCTCTATTTTTAAATTAGGATTTAATCTAGTTTGTGTCATAATAACTGTATTGAGTAGTTGAGTAATTCCTTCTAATGCAAAAAATTCACATTGCACTGGAATAATTACTGAATCACTAGCTACAAGAGCATTAGTAGTAATTAACCCTAAAGAAGGTGGACAATCTATAATCACATATTCATAATTATCTTTAATTTTTTCAAGAGCAGTTCTTAACTGTTCATTCTTTTTAAATGCTGCATTGTGATAGCCCTTCTCAACCAACTCAATATCTAATCCTGCTAAATTAATAGTAGCCGGAATAATTGAAAGGTTAGTAAATTTAGTCTTAATAATCCCTTTTTTAGACTCCACACTGCCATTTAAAATATCATAAATGCTATAAGCAATATCACCTTTATTAATACCTAAACCAGTTGTAGTATTACCTTGAGGATCTAAATCAACTAAAAGAGTTTTTTTACCTGATTTACCTAAAGAAGCAGCTAGATTAATACTAGTTGTCGTCTTTCCTACTCCACCTTTTTGATTTACTAAAGATATAACTTTTGTCATTTTAATCACTGCCTTCTTACTTCTCTTATCTAAAAGTATTTTATCATATATAAATATAAATGTCTAAGATAAAAAAATAAAAAACATGAAATAATATAATCATAAAAAAATCCGTAAACACGAATTTTTTAATCTACAATATAAGGATTGGTTAATGTTCCTTCGCCGGTTACGACGACATCTGGTTTTAGATTAATAACCGGTCGTATTGCAACATCTCCATCATCAATATAATAAGTGTTTAATTTGGCACTAGATGATACTCCATAAAGATTTTCTCTGAAAGGAGTCATAGTCCAATACAAATAATTAAAATATAAATAATTATCACTATTTGATGTATCATATAATAATCCGGCTATTGATACTTCATCGGCGGTTATAAGCCCAATCGGATATGTTAGTGCACCGTTGCCGACATTTCTTTTGGCAACCGTAAATTGGTCATTTATAAAGCTACATTTTAGAGTTGGCATTTTTTCTAAATAAAGATTATAATATCCAACAAAAAAGTTTTCGCCGGGGAAATTGCCATATCCTGGACTGATATTGTATCCTCCAACCTCACGACTTAATAAACGATTGTTACAAAATAAATTATCAGCTATTTTATTTTCAAAAGTTTGATTTAAAAAGTTTGCTTCATACCATTCATCTAATATTATTTTAACATTACTTGAGGTTTCATTAGTAACTGCCTCTAATCTGGAATTAGAAGCTTCTCCTTCAACTCCACCATACATATATCCTACATACTTAATATCATCAGTATATTCATTCCATTTATCAAGATCAATAAATAAATCATAATTTTCTCCACTCATCGTACCAGTTTGATTAAATTCTTCTTCAGTTCCATTATACAGTATTCGAATAGAACCATCACCATTAATACGAGTAATTTTCCATTGAAAACCACCAAATATTAAATTATTCTTAAGTAAGTTATTGTTACCACGAAAATAATAACTGGTTCCATATTCATCTTCCATTGCGTATAAACCTGTATCACTTGAAGTTGAAATAGCCGAAAAATCAGGGTTACCTTTAGCTTCTATGGTTGCCTCTCCGCCTACTTCTTGAGCTAAAATTTCATCTTTTAAACAATTCCCCGAAATACAAGGATCACTATAGTTTTCAATCAGAATATGGGCTTTGAATGTTTTACTTATATCATTTGTTTGATCTAATCCTGTTTCTAAAAAATAAAATTTCATTTGATAGGTATGAACAGCATTAGAAACTGGACCAATAAATTTTCCTATACCGAATTCAATTTTATTGGTACCAACATAAATATTATCTTCAATTGAAGGCAATACACTACCATTATCTGATGTGTTAGTGCTTTCTAAAGTAAAACTAATAGCATTTTTACTTAAAGTATTCTCATCTATTATCAAGCTAATTTTATATCCTATTTCAGAAAGTTCTATTGTACTAGTCCCTGTTACCGTGAAATTTTTAGTACCGAAGGATACATCAGAGGGAGCTAAACCTGTAGCTTCAATTCCATTTCCACCATCATAAACAATATCCATTTTTCCAGCATCAGCAGTTATCGTAGTATTAGTTTCAACACCAATTAAATTAGCTACAAAATATGAATATGTTATTCCTACTAACATAAAAAAGATAACAATAAATATACAATATTTAAGAATTTTATTTATATTTTTTATTACTTTCATATTTTACTCCTTAATCTATTACTTGATATGGATTAGTTAATGTTCCTTCGCCAGTCACAACTACATCTGATTTTAAATTAATGACTGGACGCAAACTGTCATATTCTATTGTTCTAGTAACAAGACTACCAGATATATTAGCATGATAATCTACGTCCCAAATTTTCGCTTCAGCACTTCCGTCAAAAAAAGCATATGGGGACATTGTATGGAATGGAAGCTCTACAAACAAATAACTATCTACATTCTGGGTACCATAAATTAGACCCGCCATCATTACTTCATCTATCGTAATTAACCCCACTGGGTATTTTAAATCACCATTTCCTAAACTTCTTTTTATAACTGTAAACTGATCATTTTGTTGTTTACATTTTAATGTTGGGGTTTTCGCTGTATATATTCTGTATCTTGGAGCATAACGAGCATAAAATTGTCCATATCCTGGATCTTTAATATTTTCTCCAAGAATTTCTTCTACAAATTGACGATCATTACAGAATAAATTATCCGCTATTTTATTTTCAAAAGTTTTATCTAAAAAGCTTTGTTTATACCATAAATCCAATTGTTCTTTGGCATCGCTATCTGTTTCATTAAATGTAGCTGCAGATGAGGTAAAACCGTGCCTTT
>CAYQDO010000009.1:20286-30106 GCA_964416365.1 uncultured Muribaculaceae bacterium
GCATCGCTATCTGTTTCATTAAATGTAGCTGCAGATGAGGTAAAACCGTGCCTTTGAGTAGATGCTGTTCCTTTTGGACCACCATACATATATCCCACGTATTTATTATCGTCATAAAGACTAGAGTATGAATAGAAGCCTAATACTGCATCATCACCTATATCATTCATTGTATCATTTTGATCGAATTGTTCTTCCGTGCCATTATACATTATTCTAATAGAACCATCACCATTAACACGAATGATTTTCCACTGAAAACCACCGAAAATTAAATTGTTCTTTAAAATAATCTTATCTCCACGATAATAATAAGAAATCCCGTAGTCATCTTCCGTTGCGTATAAACCCGTATCACTTGAAGTAGAAATAGCCGAAAAATTAGGATTACCTTTAGCTTCTATGGTAGCCCCTCCGCCTACTTCTTGAGCTAAAATTTTATCTTTTAAACAATTTCCTGAAATACAAGGGTCACTATAGTTTTCAATCAGAATATGGGCTTTAAATGTTTTACTTATATCATTTGTTTGATCTAATCCTGTTTCTAAAAAATAAAATTTCATTTGATAGGTATGAACAGCATTAGAAACTGGACCAATAAATTTTCCTATACCGAATTCAATTTTATTGGTACCAACATAAATATTATCTTCAATTGAAGGCAATACACTACCATTATCTGATGTGTTAGTGCTTTCTAAAGTAAAACTAATAGCATTTTTACTTAAAGTATTCTCATCTATTATCAAGCTAATTTTATATCCTATTTCAGAAAGTTCTATTGTACTAGTCCCTGTTACCGTGAAATTTTTAGTACCGAAGGATACATCAGAGGGAGCTAAACCTGTAGCATTAATTTGTGACCCTCCATCATAAACTATATCCATTTTTCCAGCATCAGCAGTTATAGTAGTATCAGTTTCAACACCAGTTAAATTGGCCACAAAATAAGAATATGTTATTCCTACTAACATAAAGAAAAGAACAATAATAATGCAATATTTTAGAATCTTATTAATTATCTTAAACTTCTGCATGCCATTACCTCTATTATGTAATAATTATATCATAATATTTTTTTATTTAAAATTAATTTATAAACAAAAAGAGCATCTTTTATTAAATAAAAGATGCTCGGTAAGAAGATAAACTATTTATTTTTATATCTTCTTAATTTAATATATGCACTTAACACAAAAATATTCATTATTCATTTGCTAAATTATCAAAATAACCAGAAATATATACAACCGGTGTTCCTTTATCTCCAGATCCACTTATCAAATCAGCAAGAGAACCAACTAAATCTGTTATTCTTCTTGGTGTTGTTCCTAAACTCAAATTGTTTCCTTTTAAATCTTCATCTTTGTTTCTAATTTCATTTTTTAAAGCTTCCTTTAATTCTTCTCTATTTAAGCTAGTATATTTTGTATCACTAATATATTTTAATTTTATTTCATTTGGAGTGCCTTCTAATCCTTCTGTATAAGCCGGGCTAACCACGGGATCAGCTAGTTCCCAGATTCCTCCTACCGGATCTTTAAATGCTCCGTCTCCATAAATCATTACTTCGATATTTTTACCAGTTTTTTCTTTTAATTCTTTTTGAATATTTTTAACTAGCTCATCACCACGCTCTGGAAATAATTTTAATCTTTCTTCCGTAGATTTATTGCTTCCTAATAAACCATATTTACTATTATATCCAGAGTTTCCAACGGGTTTATTTAAAATTTCATATAGACCGTAAACATTAGCACCTTTGCTTTTTAAAAGTTCTTTAGTTTTATATCTAGTATGAATATCACAGTTTATAACGTTATTTTGATGTTTTAAAATATCTTCAGGATTATTAGAGAACACAAAATTTACTTTACAATTTTCTTCTTCAACAGCTTTTTTATATACTTCTATCATGTTAATTCCGGTAAAAGGATGAACCCAATCACCAAAGTTTTCAAAATATTCTTGATCTGTAAATACACTATTTAAATTGTATCCACATCTATATAATTTATTTTCATCTAATATACCGTTACCTACTTCATCTTTAGGAAAAGATATTAAAATAGTAATTTCATTCATATAACGAGCTATCCCTTTTAAAATTGGTAAAAAACGATTACGACTTAAAATAGGATAAACTAATCCAGCTTTTTTATCTGGAAATTTTTCTTTTAAGTCTTCACCAATATCATTTAAAGTAGCAAAGTTACCTTCACACTTACCTACTACTGCTTCAGTTATAGCTACAATATCTCGATCTTTAAATTCAAAATTATGAACTTTACTAGCCTCTAATAAAGAGTCAACAACAATTTTTTGTAAATCTTCACCTTCTCTTATGATAGGAGTTCTAATTCCCGTAGCAATTGTTCCTACTAATCTTGTCAAATAACACACACCCTTACATTTAAATTTTACAGTAAAGATAAAGCATAGTCAAACCAAAAAATCAGTAATTAAGCAAAGGTTTCTCATGTTTTCCTGTTCTATTACAGAAAAAAAGAATAAATCTCTTTTTATTGATTTTGGTACAAAAGGTCTCATTACCTAAGTAACACTACCTTGCGCTGCTTATCATAATTTAAAAATTAATTAGGAATATACTGGTTTCAGGTAAGTCATATGGTTGCCACTTTTTAAAAATTACCAAGATTGCCGGACTGGCCCCTTGGTGTTGTCAACGTTGTTTTTATTCAGATTACCTGTCCCGTTACGTTAAACACAAAAGGCAAAAGCCATCTAGTATGCAGTAAATTCCTACTATATAAATATAGTCGTTATTAATCTTCTTTCTTTTGTTGATTATTTTAAACCTTTTTTCATTTTCCCCATCCGAAAGGGGCTTCGGGTGGGGTGTCAGAGTTTAGAGTCGACACATTATTATGATGCGACGGCTACATATGGATCTGTACTCGTTCCTGTTCCTGTTACTTTAGTCTCAGGTGTTATTGAAATTACAGGGCGAACCATCTCAGTATAAATTACACTGAAATCACCCAAACCACCAGACGAGGACACGCATAAAACGTAGGCATAGTAATTAGATCCATACATACTAAACGGTGATAAAAGCCACCACTCTTGACTTGTATATAAATAATTTGTTGCATTATCTACAGGATACACTAAACCTGCCATTGCTGCTTCATCGGCTGTTAATAATCCTATTGGATATGTTAAAGCTCCATTTCCTATTGTTGTATTTGCTGAAGTAGTAAATCGATCATTTTTTTGAGTACACTTTAAAGTTGGGGTTTTATTTGAATCTAAACGATGGTTTGCTGCGTATTCTGCTTCACTTATTCCCCAACCCGAATCATTGGTCTGCCTATCATTGCAAAATAGATTGTTTACTACTTGAGATTCTATTGATTTACCTAATATGTTGGTTTGATAACAGGTATCTATTATTATTTTTATGTTTGTTGATGTTTCATTTAATACTGCTCCTTCTCTTGATGTTGATGCTACGCCATTATCTCCACCATACATATATCCTACATATTTTGCATCATTTTTATAACTAGTATTCCAAGCTACAGGATTAGTTTGAATACTTGCTCCTGAATCATTTACTGTACCAGTTGTATCAAAATCATCCTCGATGCCATTATAAATTAATCTTATAGAGCCATCTCCATTGATTCTGACTATCTTCCACTGGAAGCCTCCCCAGATTAAATTATTATTTAATAATGTTTTTTCTCCGCGGTAATAATATGATTTGCCATATTCATCATCAGCTGCATATAATCCACTTGTCCCGTTTATTACACTAAAATCTGGAGTGCCTTTTGCTTCTATTGCTGCAATTCCTCCACCTTGGGATAAGATTTTATATTTTAATGGAGTATAAAATTCCACATTACAAATTGTTTTACCTGTATCTACTCCAGTAATACTTAATACCCATTTAGTTCCATTCCAAGTAGCTATCCCACTAGCATTTGATGGACTATTATTTGTTTCGCATGTTACTGAGGTAATATAATCACTTTGAGTAGTTGGAAAACTTGTTGATATTTCTCCATTTATTATAGCTGCTATAGTTACATCCTCTTCATTATATTCAGTAGTTATTAGATTTTGTAAGGCTAAAGTATTATGAACAAAGCCAGCGTTTACATCTAACATTACATAATAAGTTGTCTCTGTATTATTAATAACAACTATTCTTACTTGTTTTGTTCCATTTGTTGTTATTACATCTGAAATAGAATAGAAGTTCTTGATGAATATTCAATATTCAAATTTTCTGGTTATTCTATAAAATTATTACATGATGAATCAGAGCATACTTTATAAATAAGCTCATATTTGGTGTCCCATTTATTTAATGATGTTAAGACAATATTTGCTTTTGTAGTATCATTACCTATAACCGTTATAATTATATTAGGAATACCATTCACTGTAATACTATATTCTAAGCCTGCTACTTTAATATTAGTTAAACTAGCAGTTTTTTGATTAGTAAATATACTAAAAGATGTATTTAGTATATTATAAGACGAAAAAAGACTCTATTTTTTAGAGTCTTCTATAGCTTTAATTAGTTCACTTTCACTCATTTTAGTATATCCCTTGATACCTAATTTTTTAGCTTGAGTTTTTAAGTCTTCAGGATCATTTTTACCTGATAATTTGCCTGTTTCGACAAGCTCAATAATTTCTTCTCTTGTTAATGTTTCTTTTTCAATTAAAGTATCAGCTAATAAATTTACTAGTTTTTCGTTAGCTTTAAGAATTTTTGATGCTTCTTGATAGCATTCATCAATTATTTTTCTTACTTCCTGATCTATTTCTAAAGCAACAGTATCAGAAAAGTTTTGATTCTTATTATAATCGCGACCTAAGAAAACACCTTCACTTTTATGTTCTAATTGTACTGGCCCTAAATCACTCATACCATACTCAGTAACCATTGATCTGGCAATGCTTGTTGCTCTTCTAAAATCATCAGATGCGCCAGTAGTAATTTCTTTTAAGAACATTTCTTCAGAGACTCTACCAGCTAATAATCCGGTAATTATTGCTAAGAGTTCATGCTTGGTCATAATAGCTATTTTTTCTTCTTTTGGAAGCATCATAGTATATCCGCCAGCCATTCCTCTAGGAATGATGGTAATTTTATGAACTTCATTAGCATCTTTTAATTTTAATCCAATCACGGCATGACCAGATTCATGAATAGCAATTAAATATTTTTCTTTATCGGTAATTTTACGACTCTCTTTAGCAGGTCCCATTAATACTCGGTCTGTCGCTTCATCTATTTCACTCATGGAAATTGAGTTTTTATTTCTTCTGACAGCTAAAAGTGCTGCTTCATTTAGAAGATTTTCAAGATCAGCTCCACTAAATCCTGGAGTACGTTTAGATATATTTTCTAAATTAACTGAATTATCAAATATCTTATCACGAGCGTGTACTTTTAAGATAGCTTCTCTTTCTTTTTGGTCTGGAAGACTAACGGTTACTTGACGATCAAATCTACCTGGGCGAAGTAAAGCCGGATCTAGTACATCTGGTCTATTAGTTGCAGCTATGATGATAATACCTTCATTAGCACCAAAACCATCCATTTCAGTTAATAATTGGTTTAGGGTTTGTTCTCTTTCATCATGACCGCCACCTAAGCCAGTTCCTCTTTGACGTCCTACGGCATCAATTTCATCTATGAATATTAAACATGGTGCAGTTCTTTTTGCTTCTCTAAACATATCTCTTACTCTTGAAGCACCAACACCAACAAATAGTTCTACGAAATCAGATCCACTGATATAATAGAAAGGTACATTTGCTTCTCCAGCTACGGCTTTAGCAAGTAAAGTCTTACCAGTTCCTGGAGGCCCTACAAGTAAAACACCTTTAGGAATTCTTGCACCCAATTTTTGAAATTTTTTAGGATTCTTTAAGAAATCTATAAGTTCAGCTACTTCTTGTTTTTCTTCAATTAATCCAGCAACATCGGAAAATTTCACACTTCCGCCGCCATCACTTAATTTAGCCTTACTACGACCAAAATCCATGCTGTTTTTATTGCTGCCACTAATTTTAGAAAATAACCAAACCGTTCCACCAATTAAGAAAGCATATGGAATAATGTTTAATAATACAACTAAGAAACCATTGTTTTCTGGATTAGTTTTGGTAGTAACTTCAATTTCACTATCTTCTACGTATGTTAAAATTTTTTCTAAAACTGATTCAGATAAAGGAACATTAACTTTAAAGCTTTCATTCACGTTATATTCCTTAAGCTGTCCAGAGATAGTATATACTCCAGCACTATTTTTAGGAGTAATTTCAATCTTTTTTATAGTTTCTTTTGAAAGTTCTACAATCAGCTGATCATAGGTAAATTCATTTATTTTAAATTGGGAAAAATTATAAAAAAGTAATACCCCTAATATAACAAAAATTAATAGTAAATATGGTATAGTTTGTTTTTGATATTTTTTGTTTTTCATTTTAATCTCCTTTTTTTTGGTACTCTAATATTATATCATAGCTTTCATTTTTTTGCTTATCAAATTTACTCTTTTTTAAGCCTGGTATCCATAAAATTGTATCTTCCGCGTCAGTTACAATTGGATAAATATCTCTTACCTTAGCAGGAACTTTACAGTCGATAAAAATATCGTTGATTTTTTTACTACCTTTTAGATTTTTGATTTCTATTTTGTCACCATTTCTTCTGGTACGAACATATATTGGAAGTTTTATTTCTTTACTATTTAAACGAACTAAATTGTTGCTTTTTATTGTGTCCGAATCTCTAATTTTGGAAACAGTTCCCAAATCTAATTTTAATTCATCTTTAAAAACAAAATTATAAGCTTTCGAAATATTCTCATAACTATTAAATTCTAAAATATTATAAAACTTAGTTACCCGAATATTTTTAGGTAAAATGACAAAACTATTTTGTTTTTCACTATTTATTAAATCTAAAATAATTTTCAAATGTTTATCTGAGATTAAATAAACATCATCCATATATATATTGTACAAAATCAGTTCTAATAATCTTTTTTTAAGAAGATTATCTAATAAATAAAATTCATTTAAATCAATACGATTATTGGTATATAATCTATCAAAAAGTTTTTCAGTTTCCTTATTGAAATAGTCTTCATACTCACTTATTAAAGTACTGAATTTTATTAACTTTTTATGAATATTATTATTTTCTTCTTTAATTAAAGGTAAGATATGATTTCTGATTCTGTTTCTTGTATATGAATCATCTTTATTAGTATTATCTAAAGCATAAGGAATATGATTTTTTTCTGCATAATCTAAAATATTATTTTTAGTTACATAAATAAGAGGCCTAATAATTTCGTAACCTCCCACTTTAGTTTGCACTAAAAAGCCGGAGTATCCCTTAAAAGATGTACCTCTAATTAATCTCATCATAATTGTTTCAACTAGATCATCACCATGATGCGCTGTAAACAAATGCTTACTTTGATACTTTTTTAACATTTCCTCAAAAAATTTATAACGAAAATTACGAGCATGCATTTCAATATTACCTTTAGGATAATGATTAATACTAACACTTTCAAAAATTAAATTATTTATCTTACAATAGTCTTGAAGTTTTTGTTCTTCTTCATCTGATTCTTTTCTTAATATTTAGTTTTTCTTTTTGTAATAAATCTAATAAAACCATTGAATCAGGACCATAGGAGCATGCTAAAACTACATATTCATCAAAAATATTTAGTTTTTTAATATATCTAACTACTTCTTCCATGCAATCACTGATTCCTTAATAATTATTAGTATATATATATTATGCCTTTTTTTCAATCTTAAATAAAAAACTCCGTATAAAATACGAAGTTTAAGTAATTCTTAACGTTTACTAAATTGTGGAGCTCTACGTGCTTTTTTAAGACCGTATTTTTTACGTTCTTTGATTCTTGCATCACGAGTAAGCATACCAGCACTTTTTAGTAGTTTACGATATGAATCATCACGTGTTTGATCAGTCTCAGCATCAAATAATAGTAAGCATTTTGCTATACCTAATCTGATAGCTCCAGCTTGGCCTTTAAAACCTCCACCAGTAACAGTTACAGTAATATCAAATGTTTTTTCATTATCTGTTAATGCTAACGGTTGATTTAAGTCCATAACTAAAGTGGCAAATGGCATATATTCGTTAACGTCTTGTCCGTTAACTGTAATAATTCCTTTTCCTGGAACCATTTTTACTTTAGCAATAGAACGTTTTCTTCTACCTGTCGCAGTAAATTCTTTTTTCATATTCATTTCTCCTTATTAAAGTGTTATTGCAGTTGGTTTTTGTGCTTCTTGTTTGTGTTCAGGGCCAGCATAAACAAATAATTTTTTATACATAGCTCTACCTAAACGACCTTTAGGAAGCATTCCCTCAATTGCTCTTTCAACCATTTCTACTGGATATTTTTCAAGCATTGTTTCTGCAGTACGTTCTCTTAAACCACCTGGATGACCTGAGTGATCATAATAAACTTTCTTTTGTAATTTATTTCCTGTTAATATTATTTTGTTAGCATTCACAATGATAACAAAATCTCCGCAATCGATGTGTGGTGTAAATGTGGCTTTATGTTTTCCTCTTAATATATGAGCAGCTTTAGAAGCAACTCTACCTAGAGGTAATCCTTCTGCATCAATTACAAACCATTTACGATCTACGTTTTCTTTAGTTTGCATAAATGTTTTCATATATTTTCCCTTTCTTTACCTTTCTATTTGCAACTCCCACATCACAAAAAAGTCCAGTAAACAATGTACCAGATTAAATTATATGAGAAACCTTTTTAAAAGTCAACAAATTTCTGGATTTTCCCTTAAGTTTAACACTTTTTTTAAATAAAAATATGTGAATAAGATATTTTTTATCCACATATTTTTGTAAATCTTGCTTTTATTCTTTCTTTTCCTAGTAATTTCATGATTTCATATAAATCTGGAGTAGTAGTTTTAGTAGTTAAAGCCACTCTTAAAATGTTACTAACATCGGCTATATTACCAATGTAATTGTCAGGATTTTCTTTATATAACTTCATGTCAGAAGCGTACCCTAGTTCATTAGATAAGTTTTTGATTTTTCTAAACCAGATATCTTTATCATCGTTTTCTTCATAGTATTTATCAATATATAAGTTAATAACCTCTTTATATTTTTCCGGATTATTAACTAAAACAAAATCTATCTTTGTAAAATCGTATAACTCATCATACATATAGAAAACTTGCTCTTTTATTTCTGACCAGCAAGCAAAATCTTTTCTTGGTTTTGACTGCTCTCTTTCAATGTTTAAAATAGCTATTGTATATTCTGGATAGTTTTCTAAAATTTGATAAAACTCATAATCATATTTTAAAGACCAGTTTAGCACATTATCATAAACATCCTTTGCTTTTAATTTAGAAATATAGTTTTTAGAAATGTTTAATAATTTTTCTAAATCAAATAAAGAACCACTGGAAGACATTTTTTTAAAATCAAATTTAAAATCATCGATATCACCTGTTAAATTTTGTTCAAGCCATCCTTCAAAATTGGAATTGGCAGTAGTCATTAAATATAAATATACGGCTTTTACCGGAATACCTGTTTCATGATAATAACTTAGAGCAGCTTCAGGATCTTTTCTTTTAGATAGTTTACGAACCGAATCTCCTTCTTTTTTATTAACTGGAGCTACATGACAGTATTTAGGTAATTTAAAATTGAAGATTTCAAATAATTGCTTATGGACTGGAAACGAACTTAGCCATTCGTCACCTCTTAGAATATGGGTTGTGC
>CAYQDO010000010.1:0-9960 GCA_964416365.1 uncultured Muribaculaceae bacterium
TAGCAGAATTTTTAGAAAAAAACAAGACAGTTATTTTAAAAAAAATTACGCTTAATGTTAATAATTTAAAAGATGTATTTAAAGATATTATTAAAGAAAAAAACAATAAACCGACTAAATTCAACGGCTAGTTTGTTGTTTTATTTTTTTGTTATATTGTAATTAATTTAGAATTAATAATATCGTTTGTAAAAAAATTGGGACATAATTTTGAAAGGTTGCAAGAATAAAGATTTAACACAAAAAGAATTATTGCGAATTTTAAATATTTCTAATAGAACAGTTTCAAAATGAAAAAGAGGATTAACCTGCCAGAATTTTTTGTTATTCTTTATCCAAAGTTTTTGAAATAAGTCTTTATGAATTATTAAAAAGTAAAAAAATGAAAAATAGCAAGTAAAGAAAAAATATGTAATTTTTTGATTATAATTAAAAGAATTTTAGATAATTTAAAATTCTTTTTTTAAGTCGTTTAAATCTAATACTTCTAAATTTTTAATTGCTGGACCATAAATAACTTTTCCATATCTATCAAAAATAGATCCATGGCATTTACATTCCCATATTTTATCGATATCATTCCACAGCAGAGAACAACCTAAATGAGTACATTTGTTTTTTAAAAAAATGTATTTGTTTTTACTTTCTCTGTAAACTAAAATATTACTAATGTTATATTTAATAACCTTGCCACTACCAATTTCTATATAATTTAAATTTTGCTTTTTAATAAATAATTTACTTATTATTAAACCATTTAAACTGTGTAAAATCATTCTAAATGTACTTTTTAAATCTTTAGTTAAAGTTACCCTATCAGGATTATAAATATTTTCATGGTTTTTACCAAGTATAATATCTGTAATTATCCTAGAAGCTATGTGACTATTAGTAAATCCCCATTTTTGAAATCCTGTTACTAATAAAATATTAGGATTTTTTTTTGAATATTCCCCAATAAATGGAAGTGAGTCTATAACAACACAATCTTCAGTAAACCATTTAAGTTCTATTTGGGCATTATTATCTATTGCTTTAATTTTTTTTGTTAATGTTTCATAACAATTATTGATATCACTATTAGAACCAGTAAAATGATCACATCCGCCAATTATTAATCTATCTTTATCATATGTTCTAAAATAAAAATAAGGTGCATCTAGCGAAACATAATTTGCGTTTAATTTAATATTAGTTTTAAAAGAAACGGCATAAGATTTACTTTGATATATTTTGGTAAAGTATAAATTATCTGGATTTAAAAAAGGATAATGACAGGCCATAATAATTTTATTAGTTGTAATAGTATATTTATTATTGATAAATACTTTATATCCATATCTACTTTTTTTTATTTTTGTAGCTTGAGAATTTTCATACAATGGAATATTATTTTCAATTAAAATATCTATTATTTTCATCATGTATTTAATTGGATTAAAAATGAACTGATTTTTAAATTCAAGACCTTTTTGATAATTAATTATATTATTTTCTGAAGAGACTAAGTCAATATTAGAATATATGTTTTTTATTATATCAAATTGTTTATTTAATATTTCAATATTTTTTTCTTCATTTGTGTAAAGTATAGTACTTTCCTCTTTATAGTCACATTCAATTTTTTCTGTAGTTATAATTTCTTTAATTAAGTCAAATCCTTCTTTTTGTGATTTTAAATAAATTTGAGCTTTTTTTATTCCTAATTTTTTATTAATTTCTTCGTACAGTGGACCATGAGCAATACTTACCTGCGCGGTAGTATACATACTAACGCCACGTGCTAACTTTTTACTGTCTATTAAAATAAATTTAACTTTATTTTTCATTAAATTATAAGCACACATTAAACCGGCAATTCCTCCACCAATTATTAAAATAGGAGTTTCGAGATTATTTTCAATTTTTGGAAGATTGTTATCTTTATAATCTTTAGTCCATACTGATTCCATTTGATCACCTAAAAATAGTATGTCCTAATAGCGTCAAACTATAAGTAATAAAAAAAATAAATACTTTTTAAATGATAAAATAGTCTGAAAATAAATTGTAAGCATAATTTATTATAGAGCTGAAAAGAGGTTTATTATGTTATCAGATGAAGAATTTGTAACACAATCTATGATGTTAAATTTATTTTATTTAGCTAATATCAGAGAATTTTGTCTTAATATAACGCTTTCTTTTTTGGACAAAGAATATATCAAAAAAGCTAAAGAATTTTCTTTAAGATGTGAGGATATAGTAAATACTTTTATAGATGAAAGCATAGGAATTATTCCTAAATTTGCTATTGACAATAATTTTCTTGTTACAAAATATACACTCGACTGTGAGTATTTAACAGAAAAACTTTTTAATATAGATTTAGACACTAGTATTACTCAAAAATTATTATTATTAAAAACTGCACCACCTAAAAAAATTAAGCCAGAATTAGTAGAATTAATGATGTCAGTAAATCAAAAAACATATAATATAGCAATAGAATTTACAAATTTTATAAAAAATATCTTTGAATTAGAAAAAAATAATGAGCTGTTTTCTTATGCTACCCCAGATTTAATTAAAGATATAATAATTGCTATTCAAATGTATCTTTACATGTTAGAAAGAAATATAAAAAAATTGTTAGTAAATCCGACTTTTATATCTAATTATGAATATCGTTTAAATAATATTATGAAAAATATTGCTATTTATATAGCTAGTGTGGTAAATCCAGATCGAGAAGATATATATATTAAATCAATTTCTTTTTCTTTAGAATTTCATTATTTAAATAAATTATATTTAAAAGAAGACTTAAATCCTAAATCTCAAAAAAACTTAACTGTTAAAACTAAAAAATTAATGTCTAGATTTTGTGAGTTTTTTAACAATATTATAATAGATATATTAAATAAAAAAGTTTATTTTATTGTTGAACCAGTTTTTATAGATGATTTTTATCGCGGAGCTAATTATTTTATATATAATCTTACTTTGATTGAAGCACAAAATAATTAAACTTAATTTTTTTAATAGAAATAATAAAATTATTAGATAAATCATATTCTTAATATAAGGAGGGATAATTTGTTAAATTATCAAGATTTAATAAAAAAAAATAGAAGAATTTTAAATAATTCAAATTATGGAACTAAATATATAATTGAACCTAATGATAATTTGTATGAAATTGCTTCAAGATTTAATACCAGTGTAGAAAAATTAAAAAAAATAAATAATTTAAAAAGTGATAAGCTTCAACCTGGAGAAATAATATTTGTAGATGATTTGTATAATCCTGAAAATGAAGATATTTATAAAAAATATATAGTTAAAAAAAATGATACTATTTATAGTATTGCGTATAATTATGGCATGACTACAAATGAAATTTTAGAAATTAACAATTTGCTTGAAGCTGATATAAAAGAAGGGCAAACAATCTATGTTTATAATAATCCTCCATTGTTAACTGATGAAATAATATATACGGTAAAACCTGGTGATACTTTGTATACTATTGCAAAAGAATATAATACTACTGTTGATAAAATTAAAGCACTAAATCAATTAAGTGAAGACATACTTACGGTAAATACAAAATTAATTATAAATTTTGAAAATCTAGTAACAACTAAAGCAACCGAAATATATACTATTAATCCAGGAGATACATTATATTCTATTGCATTAAAAAAAGGAATTTCTGTAGAAACATTAAAAAAACTTAATAACTTATCAACAGATAATTTAACTGTTGGTCAGCAGCTATTAGTTCCTAGGATAAACACAAATGAAAGAAACACGTAAAATTGAAGTTTACACAGATACAGATATCGATTTTTTGGCTAGGCTGATGCGAGCAGAAGCGATAGGAGAAGGAGAATATGGCATGCTTTTAGTAGGAAATGTAGTTGTAAATAGATTACTATGTAATTCTCCAGATTTTGAAAAAATAACTACTATTCAAGAAGTTATATTTCAAACCCCGGGAGGATTTGCAGGGGTAAAAAGTGATATGTTTAAGCTAACATCTTCTAAAGAAGAAAGAGAATTAGCGAAAAGAGTTATAAATGGAGAAAAATTTTGGCCTGCAACAAGAGCATTGTGGTTCTATGCTCCAAAAGAAAATGAAATATGCTTACCAACTTGGTTTAATCAAAAAAATGTTGGAAGATATAAAAATCATTGCTTTTACGTACCAGAAGAAGGGCAATGTTAGGAAAGAGGAAAAATGTTAAATAATGAAAAATTATTAAGTTATTCTTTAGTTAATGGCTTAACGTATTTAATAACTTTAAGAGCTTTTTGTCAAAATATAAACTTTTCATTTTTAGAAAACAATCAAACATATAAAAATTCTGCAAAAAATTTTTATGAAAAATTTACAAATTTGACTAAAGAACTTTTAAAATATGCTGATGGAAATTTAAGTAAAGAATTTCTGGAAAGTGGAGCGTTAATATCAAAATATACAATACCAACAGTTGAATTAACTGAAAAATTGTTTGCTACTAGTATATCGTTAGACATAATGAAAACAATGCAAAGTTTAAAACCTGGAACTCCACAAAATATATCAGATGATATAACTGAACAAATTAATATGATTAATAAAGTATCACTAGTTATTTGTTTAAATTTTAAAGATTTTTTAAAAGATATTTTTGAAAAGGAAACTGATAACGAAATATTTTCATATTCATATCCATTTTTAATAAGAAAAATGATTGAAGAAACTCAGTTTTATATTTTAATTTTAGAAAGATTAATAAGAAGATTAGATATGGATCCTACTTTTGCTGTCAAAAATGAATATCAATCTATAAATTTAATTAAAGCTTTTGGAATGTTTTTACGCAGTTTTATTGACCCGAGTCGAAGTGATTTAATTATCAAAGCGCAATCATATGTAGTTGAATCAGATAACTTATTAAATGAATATAAAAATTTAAGCCTTACTCCAGATAATCAAAGAATTTTAACTGCTAAAGGTAAAAAAATTGAAGAAAGATTTTCAGAATTTTTGGCAACTATTATTGAACAGTTATTAAATGCTGAAGTTTATTTAATTGTTGAACCTATATTTTTAGATAATATGTTACGTTCAATAAATGGATCTAAATTTTTTATATTTAATCCAGCTACAAATATCGAAACAGCAAATAATTAATGAAAGAAGGAATTATTGCATGTATTATTATGTACCATACGTATTGGAAAATAGCCTTGCTATATCCACTTTTATGTTTGATCATGCAATATTACTTTCAGCCTTAATTTCTTATAATGATGAAGAAATTCGCAAAACATATGAAAAAGAACAAAGAATATATAGTCAGATTTTATTAAATACGATATCCTATAGCTATAATAAAATAACTGAAAAATTTATTGAATCTGAAATTTTAATTACTAATTACACCGATTTAATGACTAGTAAAACTTGTAAATTGTATAAAGTAAATGAATATTTAGATAATTATACTAGTATTCATAATTTTATTAAAAATACAAAAAGCGTAAAAGATTTTTTTACACCCGAAGAATATTTAGAAGTTAAGAAAATTAATACTAATTTATTAAATCAGTTAAATAATAGTTTAATATCATTAAAATTATTGCATAAAAAAATAAATGATGAAAGCATTACTTTGTTTTTTTCAGAAAGTTTCATTGTGCATTTAATTGAAGAAACTCAAATATATATTTATACTTTGGATTTTTTTGATAGGCAAATGGCATTTACCCCAACTTATATATATAAATGTAAATATTATTTCAATATATTTTTAAAAGAACATGCTAAATATTTAAAAAATATGTTATTTCCAGTAGATTTTAAATATTGTGATGAAGCAAATTTATATATTAATAATTTTGAAAAAATTGCTGATGAATTTACTGATGAAATTACTCCCCAAACAATGCGACAATTAAATAATCAAACTAAAGAAACGACTGAAAAATTTATTAGTTATAATGTGAGATTAATTCAAAATATAATTCATAATAAATACTATGCCGCTGCAATACCATTATTAAATGAACATATTTTAAGAGAATCAAATTATGTTACCTATCAATTAGATATTTTTAATTCATTATCATAATATTTAGCTATAAATACCTTTAATCATTTTAGATACTGCCACGTAAATATAGGATATTTTATACCATGTTACAAAATCAATTATTCCCGTGACTGGTAAATTAAAGATTTCTTGAAATTTTCTAACAGCATTTTTGGTTTCTACTCCAAATTTACCATTAGCAGGAATAACTTTAGGAATTGCTGGATAACTTCCACTTATAACATTTAATTCATTTTGTATTTTTTGGACATCTTCCCCACAACTACCTTCACTTAAGTTTTTACCAGGAAAAGATAAAGGCAAACCTTCAATCTCATTTGCCGATTCAATTAACATACTAGGACTATAATAATATCTTAATATACGCAGAGCATCATAACCTTGATCAGCTAATGTTTTAGATCCCCATTGAGATAACCATCCTGGGTTATTTACTTTTACTCCATCATTATATTGGGCAAAAAAAGGTTGAGGAACATTAGGAAGTTTAATATATTGATTAAATATTTCATCTACAACATCGGAAATAGATTGAAATATAGTTCTATCATGAGTGTATTTTTGATCATAAGCAGTAGATGAAGTAATTGTAAAATTATATCCTTTTGATGGATACCATTCAGTAAAAATTCGATTTAAAGTAAAAGAAATGATAGCTAAAACATTAGCTTTAATGGTCTCTTTTGGCCAAGTACTATATATTTCTGAAGAAGCAACATTTTTAATATAATCAGGAAAACTTACAACATAATTTTGTGCTGAACTACTAGGAGTTCCATCATGAACAATAATATACTCTGGTATCAAAACTGAAGGATAAACTCTTTCAGTTTTTCTAGTTTCTATATTTTCAGTTAAGTCTTCATCGACCATTTTTTTTGGATAGTCCCCCCATAAGACATGCGGAGGTAATTCTTCGTAATTTACTCCTACTTTTCCTCGCTTTAAAAAAAATTTTTGGATAGACGTTTCGTTTGGAAAAACTTCAACACCTTCTATAATACTTGTTTCATAACCTTCTTTTACAACTTTGATACTATAAATAGAATAAGGCCTTACATTTTCTTGTGGTTCTAATGAATATTCAATATTAGGAGCATTTACCGATAATTTTTCTGTCTTACCATTGCTATCAGTTTTTACATTAATATTAGTTTCCTCACCAAAAATTTGGACGTTAGCATTAACTATAGGCATAGCTTCCGTATCGCCATAAACTTCAACAATTAGATAACCAGTACTCATTTTACATCTTCCTTTCTATTTATTAATTCTAAAGTAATATATGCAAATATTCTCTTTATTGTATCTTTATTTTAGTAGGTTTAATATACTATATTAGAAAAATAGAAGGAGGAGAAAAAATGAATAATTATAGTAGACCTAATTACTTTAATCCTACTTTTTATCCTTATAGCAGATTAAAAAAACGTTATGATAATTTTGTACCGTACAATAATCAATATTTAATCAGAGATATATCTGAAGTAATTCTAAAGTTAGAAAGTAATGGTGTAGAAGTAGAAGAATTACAAAATACTTTAATTGTCCTTGGATATTTAAAAGGAAAGCCAGACGGTTATTTTGGAAAAAATACGGAAAAAGCTGTACTAAATTTTCAAAGAGACACTAATCAAGTAATGGATGGAATAGTAGGACCAAAGACATGGACATTTTTAGAACAAGCAAAAACTACCCCTTTACCAGTGAATGACCCAACAATTAAATTAGGAGATAACAATTTATTTGTTACAAGTTTACAATTAAAGTTAAACACTCTTGGTTATTTGAAAGAAGAGCCAGACGGAAAGTTTGGATCCAATACACAAGCTGCAGTAAAAGAATTTCAAAAAGATAATAGTTTATCAGCTGATGGAATAGTGGGTCCAAGCACATGGCGAGCAATCAATAAAAAATATTCATTAGTAGAAAATCCGATTCCCATAATTATAACCCCAATGTTAGAAGGAACAAGTGGAGAAGAAGTAACAATGTTACAAAATAATTTAAAAGATTTAGGTTATTACGATGGACAAATAACTGGGACTTTTGATATACCAACTGGCAACTCAGTTGAAAGATTTCAAAAAGATAATAATTTATTACCAACAGGGATAGTTAATCAAAAAACCTGGGAAATGATTGAAGAAAAAGTAACTTCAAACAATCAAAGAGTTGAACTAACTAACAATTTATTTAGACAAAAAATGGTTTTATCTCGACCAACATTAAGAATTGGCGATACCGGAGTAGATGTTGGAGATTTACAATTTTATTTAAAAGAATTAACTTACTTTGATGGATCTATAGATAATAATTTTGGAAGTGAAACTAATCGAGCAGTTAGAGCTTTTCAAAATAATAATAAGTTATTAGTAGATGGAATAGTTGGTAGAAATACTTGGAGTGCTTTAATAAATCTTTACTCGCCACTAGCAATTTGTGAAATAGGTGATAATGATCGATACATAGGCGTAGTTATTGATGCAGGACATGGTGGTGAAGATCCAGGAGCAGTAGGTCCACAAATAATAGAAAAAGATTATAATTTAAAAATATCAGAATACATGGCTAACCGTTTTTCTGAATTAGGAATACCACATGCCCTAACCAGAAATAGTGATGAAAATTTAACAAATGCAGAAAGAATAACCCGTATAAAAACACCGTTTGGCGATATTTCAAATGCAATAGTTATATCAAATCATATTAATTCAGGTGGTGGAGAAGGAGCAGAAGTTATATATGCTCTGCGAAACGATTCAACACTTGCCCGCAATATTTTAACAGAATTAGGTAATGCCGGGCAAAAAATGCGAAATTATTATCAAAGAACGTTACCAAATGATCCTACTAAAGACTATTATTATATTATGAGAGATACAGATAAACTTCAAACTTTAATTATTGAATATGGTTTTCTTGATAATCCTAATGATGTTGCAAGATTAGAAAAAAACTGGGATAGATATGCCGAAGCTGTTGTTAAAGCTGTAGCTGATTATATGGGGTATCCATATAGCTTATCAGAAAAGAGTAAAGTTACTTATACAGTTAGGGCTGGTGATACATTATATACAATAGCAAATCGATTTGGAACAACAGTTGATGCGATAAAAAGATTAAATAATTTAACAAGTAATGCTTTATCAATAGGTCAACAATTGATAATTTCTGGTGTAAAAGAAAATGGAACAACTTCAGAAGGTAATATTTTTTATACTGTAACTTCAGGTGATACATTATATTCAATAGCAAAAAAATATAATACCACAGTAGATGAGATAAAAAGAAAAAACAATTTAGTAAGTAATAATCTTTCGCTAGGTCAACAGTTATTAATTTCAGGTGCAGAAATATCACCGGTTTTACCAGAAGAAAAAAATATTCATATCGTTCAATCAGGTGATTCATTATACTCAATTGCCAGAAAATACAATGTAACAGTAGATTATTTAAAAAACTTAAATAATTTAACAAGTAATACTTTATCAATAGGCCAGCAATTATTAATTTCAAATAATAATTTACTTTCAGAAGAACCAACTATTTATATAGTTCAACCAGGTGATACCTTATGGTCAATTGCTAATAATTATGGAGTTGAAGTAGATACTATAAAGAGATTAAATAATCTCACAAGTAATAATCTTAGAGTTGGTCAACAATTAATATTATCTGAAAAATTTATTGAACCAAATTTTCCAAGTGAAATAGCAACATATATCGTTAGAATTGGTGACACCTTATGGTCAATTGCCCAAAAAAATAATATAACCGTAGATGAAATAAAAAGAGCAAACAATTTAATTGATAATACTTTATCAATTGGTCAAAAGTTAATAATTCCAAGTAGTAATAGTCGATAATCGAT
>CAYQDO010000010.1:10060-29225 GCA_964416365.1 uncultured Muribaculaceae bacterium
CTTTATCAATTGGTCAAAAGTTAATAATTCCAAGTAGTAATAGTCGATAATCGATAGTACCAACAGCATACATTGTTAAATCAGGAGATACACTTTGGTCAATAGCAAACCGATTTAAAACAAGAGTAAATTAAATTAAACAAGTTAATAATTTAACAAGCAATACCTTATCAATTGGCCAACAAATTAAAATACCAACTAATTAAAAAAGTTATCGAGTTATTTAACTCGTTTTTTTTGAGAATTAAAAGCAATAAAAAAAATAGAAAACAGGTATTTTATTAGATTATATTAATGTTAAATAATATCTATTATTTTGATCATAATAATAACAGGAGTTTTTATGAAGAAGTATATATATTTTGTTATTATTTTTATTTTTTTATTATTAATTATGCTACAAATAGATTTTAAAAGTTATGCTTATCAAGATTGTTCTAATTATATTGAAAGACCTAATGATTTGAATTCCTTAAATTTAATAAAATACATTGCAGAAAACTATGAGAGTGCTGATGTTAATTATTTTTGTACTTATCATACCTGTTATCAGTTAAAGAATTTAAATATTAAAAATGGTTTAATTAGATATATTGACTTATTAAAAGATAGGGGATTAGATGAACAAGCATTAGAAGCTGAAATAAAAGGTTTTCCCATTACTGAAATAGGACTTAATCTATGCAGATAATATCAAGATCTTTTTTATAATAATGAATTAATTCTTTAATAAAAACCGAGTAACTATTTTTTGGTACTAATAAGTAAACATATTTTCTTGCTCTAGTTAAAGCTACATAAAATAATCTTCTTTCTTCTTCATGTATTACGTAATCAGTTTTCAAAACAGTAGATAAGATTTTTTCATTTTTAATTTTGGCTGGAAACCCAAACGTAGTATTTTCTAAATTAATTACTACAACATTATCTTCTTCTAATCCTTTAGCTTTATGGATGGTAAGAAAACGAATATTATCGTTTTCCTTTACATTAAATTTTTCTTTATCATGGTTATATCTACCTAGAATTAAAATCTTTCCTTTAATCATTTTTGAAACTTTGTGAATAACACTAAGTTTATCAACATAAAATATTATTTTAATAGGCTTATTTAAATTATGTTGACATATAGCATCTTTTTTAATTTGCTTTTTATTTTTAGTTACAAAACTATTAGCAATTTTAATTAGATTGGTACTATTACGATAATTATGATTTAAAAACAATATTTTAGTATCAAGAAATTCATTGGAAAAGTTTATAAAAAGATCTAAATTACAGCCACTAAAACGATAGATAGATTGATAATCATCACCTACTACAAAGAAATGGCCATTGTTTTGATTAAGAATTCCTTTTATTAAATCCAATCTCATTTGAGAAGTGTCTTGAAACTCATCAATAATTATATATTTATAGGAGGTTTTCCTTTGATTATTATTAATTAAATTGGTTGCTTGAGCTATTAAGTCATTAAAATCCATGGAGTTAGTTGATTCTAATTCTCTTTGATAAATTAAATAAATATCTAAAATGAATTTATAATAGATTTTATCTATAAAAATGCTTTTTTTATATAAACTAAAAAGCTTATTAATATCATAGTAATTTGACTTATATATATTGATGAAAGTTTCAATCAAGATATTTAATAAATCTAAATTCTGGTTTTTAATAATAGTTTTAAATAATTTATAAGTTTTGGGATGGTATAATGCATAGGAATTAAAATATTCATTAATAATATAAGCTAAGTAATTATTTTGAATTATCCTTTTATTCTGATTATTTATTATATCTACAGCAAGTTTATGAAATGTTTTAGTATTCACAGGATATTTCATCCTCTTTTTTAAATCGTTAACAGTTTCATTGGTAAAAGAAATTATTAGGATTTCTTCTGGCTTATAAAGCTTATGCTTGATTAGATATTCGACTTTGCCAATAATAGTAGTTGTTTTACCGGAACCAGCTCCGGCGATAACTATAGTATTACTCAAACTTTTAATAGCTTTAATTTGTGATTCATTAAAATTTAACATGTGTTTAAGATATATTAAAAATTACTTATAGTCAAATTACAGAAAATAAAAAATAGACTATAATAAGTCTATTTTAATTAGTTTTTGATCTAACAAAGAATATAGATATGTATTTGTTTCTTTTTTTGTCTTGTTTTCAATGAATTTTTTATATCCATGCAATTGTTCTTTGTAGGCTTCATCAAGTATGTTTTTTAATTTATAATCTATAACATCTATGTGATCATCATAAACTAGGAGTAAATCAATGATTCCGGATTCATATTTATTATCTTCAGTATTTGAAAATTGATACTCTTTAATAATTTTGGCACTTTTAATATTTTGCATAATAGATTGATTTAAAAAATTATTTACTAATTTAATTTCTTCAGAATTTAAATTACTAAAGTCCGGATTTAAGAAATCAATATTTTCTAAAATATAGTGTATTTTAGTTCCGTATTCCATATTAGTGATTTCTTCGCTAGTTACTAACTTTTTTATCTCTTTTGATAGTTTCTTTTTAGTTAACATGTTGTTTTCAATTTCTATCTCATTAACTATAATTTTTTCACTTGTATTTGATTCGAGTTGAACTGTTTTATTGAACAAATAATTCTGCGGGATATCTATTTCAACATTGGTAACATAATTTTCGATTTTTTTATAAATCGAAATCAAAATCTCTAAAAATGAGCGATAAGATATTTTAGTTAAGTAGTCAATTTTGTCTAAGAATAAGATATCATCTGTTTTTAATGGCGCTACTAATATCATTTTTTCTTTACATCTAGTTAAGGCTACATATAATAATCTTATACGTTCTGATATTTCTTCTTCAATATATTTTTCTTTATATAAAGTGTGAATAAAAGTAGTTTTTAATCCGGTTTTATTAATAGGCATAATAAAGCCATTATCTTTGGTAAAGATTATTTTTTCAAAAGAATCTTTTAAGTTAAATTTCTTATATAGACCAGAATAATAACAGATATGATACTCCAAACCTTTTGACTTATGAATATTGGTTATAATTACCGAATCACTGTTTTTTAAAATAGTAGGAACTCTAATTTCACTGTCAGTTTCCATTAAAATATTAAAAAACTCTTCTAGACCATATATATCAATACCCACTTTATTTAAACCTTTAGCTTTTTCTAAAAGATTGTTTAAAATAATTAAGCGATCTTGTATATTACCAACTTTAATCATTTTCTTATAAAAATCAAACTTAAAGATTATTTTTTCTAGTAGTTCTTGATTACTAATAGAGTCCAATTCTGTGGAGAGATCTTTACTTATTAGATATATTGGTGTTTTATTAACTTCGTTATTCTTTATTGTCAAATATATTTCTTCGTCTGGCATTTCAAATAAATAACTTCTAGCGATACTAGTAAAACAAAACTTGAAGTCTTGATTAAACTCTTGATTTTTAATTTTTAAGATAAAAGTCAAAATATTTTTGATTAAATATGTTTCATCTTCTAAAAGAATGTCTTCATCCTGATAAATATTTAAAGGAATTTGCATATAATCAAAAACTTTTTTATAAGTGTCAAACGTACTACCGCGGTCCATTAAAATACAGAAATCAGAGTAATTACAATCATGTAGTTTTCCATCTCTTAAAACTTGATATTTATTTTTTATCTTATCTTTAATATCTTTTGCAACAATAAAGGCCTCGCTTTCATCATTAGTATGTTTAGGGTTTATTTCATAATTATATACTGATAAAGAGTAATCACTATTACTTTCAACATTATAGCTTTCATTACCAAAAATCATTTGATGTTCTAAAGCATAATTAGCACTACCAATCTGATCATCCATAACTTCTTTAAAAATATTGTTGATAGTTCCTATGACTTCTTCTCTAGAACGAAAATTACGATTAAGGTCTATTTTATAACCATTTTGTCCTACTTTGTAATTATTATATTTTTCTTTAAAGATACTTGGATTAGCATTTCGGAAGCGATAAATAGATTGTTTTATATCACCAACCATATAGACATTATTATTCTCAATTAAAGATATAAAAACATCCTGAATATCATTTGTATCTTGATATTCATCAATCATTATTTCTTTGAATCGATATTTTAAATCATTTCTGATTTCCTCATTACTTTTTAAAAAAGTTATAGCAAATCGACTAATATCATTAAATTCAAAACAATTATGTTTTCTCTTATATTCATTTATTTGAGCATTTAATTTTAGTAGTACTTCAGTTAGAATTCCAACATGTGATTTAGTTTCATATACATCACTTAATAAAATGTCTTTATTATCATTGGTGAAGCTAATAATATCATCAGTAATTTGTTTTAGTTTCGCTTTATATTTTTTAGCTAAATCACTTGATCCTCTTGGCAAATTAGGTAGTTCTAATCCTTTGATTTCTTTTAAGTCATCATATAATTTGGCGTTAAGTAAAGATGATAATGAATTGTTTAATAGCTCATAATAATCGCTTTCTACCTCATAACTTAAGTTTTCTAAACATAGTTTTAAAGAATCAATTCTTTTTGCTACTAAATCAAAGTATTTATCAAAAATTTTGTTTAAATTTTCTTCAGTATAAAAGCAATCTAAATAATTTTTTAAATATTCTTCTTTATCAATAATTAGATCCAAATTGTGATCTAAATTTAATATTAATTTTTGTAATTCTTCATCTTTCTTTGAACAAAATGTAGTTACGAAATCGATAAAATTCTTATCTTGTTTTTCATATTGGTTTTTAAATATATTTTGAATTATTTCTTTTTTCTTTAGGGTAATTATCGAATTATCTATAATATTAATATCTTTATCTAAGTTAAGAAGATAATGATATTTTTTTACCAAAGATAAAACGAAAGAGTCGAAGGTACTTATAAAGGAATTAGCCACATCATTTGCTTCATTTTTAAGTTCCGGATTTTTATTAATAGCTTTTTTTATTTTATTTTTCATATCGTGAGCTGAATTATTTGTAAATGTTAAAATAAGTAATTCATTAAGTTTTATTCCGGATTTTAATTTAGTAATAACTCTTTCAGTTAATACGGTTGTCTTCCCTGAACCGGCTCCTGCAGAGACAATTATATTGGAACCAGTTTGATTTATAGCTTCGAGTTGTTCTTTAGTCCAGTTCATTCTAATTCCTCCTTTAAAAATGATAAATCCTTATCGGCACTTAGATAAACATGATTATTAAAATTGACAAAACAAATAGATTTATATCTGCAATTTTCACAGCTTAAATTCTTTTTATTTACAATTTTAGGATTGATTTCGAAATTTGCCTCTAAAATATTTTTGGCAGCTACATCAATTTTAATGTCAGCAATATTAGCTAGTAAGTTAAAGTTTCTTTCTGTAAGAAGTTTGGTAAAATGCTTAAAACCTTTAGAGGAAATACCCATTCCTTTGATATATTCACTGTTATTATATGTAAAATCATATTCAGCAATTGTTGTTTCATCATTTAAGGAATATCCAACTAGTTTCATGTTATCTTTCTTAATATCTTCAATTGATTTGTCTGGATCGTAAGTAATTATATCTCTAGTTATAGGTTGCAGGTAAATTCCTACAATCTTGGCTTCTGGATAAAAGTTCTTAACAAGATAAATATAAAAAGGAAGTTGCATTTTTAACCCGTGATTAACCAAAGACAAATCTATTTTAGGATTATAAGTTTTATAGTCGATAATAGCTATTTTGTCTTGATAACGCATAATTTTATCTATTATACCAGTAAAAAATATTTTAATATCATTATTTTTTTCGAGTTTTAAGTTTTTTTCACAATCTATTTCTTTAAATAATGTTTGATTATAATGTTCCTTTAATCTTTTAATTATAAATTCCAATTCTTCACACATTTTATTAATAAAAACATGATTTTCAAAAGTTAAATCAAATTTATTTTCTTGTAGAAATTGTTCTTTAACTTTTTGCAAGTCAAAATCTAATTCATATATTTTTGCTAAAATATAGTGAGTTAAACTCCCTAAATAGGCTTCAAAAGTTTGAATATTTTCATTAAAGTTTAAAATATAATCTAAATAATATTTATAAGAACATTTAAAATAGGTATCAACTTTTGTGTATGATAAATATAATCCATTTTTAAATAAACTTTTAATTAATTCTGGATTAATCTTCTTATATTGATTTTGATACGAATAAGCATTTAAATCATTATAAGTATTAATCAAACAATCTAATTCTTCATGTTTGATTCCATATTTGATTTGTTCGTCAAGTAACATGACCATATTAAACTGATTACTTTTATTTGAAAAAGTACTGGCTTTATAACCCATATTTTGAATTTTCATATCAGTAGTTAATGGAGAAGGGTATAAAACCCCTTTTAAACCTAATTCTGCATAGGTAATTGTTAAATTTTTAATTCGTTTAATAATTTTTGTCCAGGTTTCTCTTTCGTTTTTATTTAATTTTTCAGTTTGTTCAAGAAGATTAGTTTTTTCCTGATCATTTATTAAGTTATCATCTTTGTAAATAGTTGGAATAAATTCTTCAGCAAAACCTAATAAATATATATGTTCATTATCGTTTATAGGATGATTGTTAAGTTCAATAATATTAACAGCATTTTGATATTTAGGCGTGCTAGTTTTTTTCTTTTTAAATTCTTCGGTTAGTAAATCCTTAATCTCTGAATAATTTTTTTTCCAGTAATATTTATTAAAAATATTTATAACATCATTGTATAAAACGGAGCCTTGAATTTCTTTTAAGACTTCTTCATAGTTATCAAGGTTATTTAAGATGTTTAAACCAATATTAGTATCATAGAGAGAAGTTGCACTTGTTAAATTAATTGGTATATTATAGAAATTAAAAACTCTTTTAATAGAAGATTCATATTCAGAATTATAATTAGCTAAATAAATATCGTTTAAGTTTGTTCCGGTATTAATCTTTTTAAATATTTCATTAGCAATATATTCTATTTCATCATTGATATTTTTAAATTGTAAAATTATATGTTCATAATTTTTAGATTCATCATCTGTTATATTAATGGTAGTTATTTTTTTTATTTGATCTATTAAAAATAAATCTAGCTTAGATAAACAATCAAAGCCTAAAAAGCACACTTCTTTATTGGTTAATGCTTTAGAAAGATAATTGTCATATATTAATAAATTATTGCTATTAAGCTTATTTTTAAGTTCATTTAATTTTATTAGTTTAGAATTTTTCAATTCATCTGTTAGGTAGTATAAACTTTCAATATACTCGATAGCGTTCTTATAACTAAGATTTTCTTCCCTCATAACATAGTATATAGTTTTTTCGTTATAATCAAAAATAAGTTTCTTCTTTAATTCATTTATAGTAATAATTTTAATATTAAGAAGGGGACTCTCATTAATGATTTTTAATAAGGCGGTCTTATAGTTATCGTGAACAATAAATATAACGTTGTCTTTTAAATAGTTTTTGATGTCCATATTACCACCTAAAATAATTATAACAAAAAAAGGTCTGTAATGTTATTTTTTTAGACCTTTTTTGTTTTGCGTAACTTTAGCAATTCGCATAACCATAGTAGGATCAAATATGTTAGCGATGTTTTCACCTAGTACATTATATCTTTTAGCTACATCGATAATTGTTTCGGCTATTTCGTCTTGTTCTTGGGTAATAATATATTCATACCAATTTTTTTTGTTATATATATCATGATTAATAGCATTTTCATAATCTTTCTTTTGTAATAATTCTAGTTCTAATTTCAAATCAGTGAGTTCTTGTTCCATAATTACCCCTTATATTTAGAATCTATGCCAAAATAAATTTCCATAGTTATCCAATCTCCATTATTATATAGTTTTGATGCCAAATCTTTTCCTACATATCTTAAATGCCATGGTTCATATTTATAACCGGTTTCATCGGTTTTATTTTTCGGATATCTAATGATAAATCCATAAAGATGAGCGTTATCTTGGACCCATTTTCCTTCATTAGTAGCTGCGAAAGAATCATCTACGGAATTTAAATCGAAAGAAAGACCGCTTTGATGTTCAGAGTGCCCTGGCCTAGCCGAAAAAGTATCCGCTTTTTCTTTGCCGTCACGATTAACATATTTTTCATATAAGCCTTGTTGATACGAATAAGAACGATAACCACTTTGAATATAAATATTTAAACCAACAGATGTGGCATCATTTTTCATTTTTGTCCATTGTTCGTAGGCATCTTTGTCAATACAGTTTGAACAAATTTCATCGGTAATAGCTTTATAAGTGTTTTTAGGAATCCAAGTACTTTCAAGAGAGTAAGTTTTATTAACTACTAAATAATCATCAACATAATAACCACCATTAATTTTTTCTATAGTATAACCTTTAGGGGTAGTTCCTACATAATTAGGATTATTCGGTGTGGCTTTTTTTGTTGTTGTGGTTGTCTTTTTAGTAGTTGTTTTACTTGTAGTGTGCGTTGTAGTATCCTGATTTTTACCTGTTTCTTCTTGGTTTATTTTTATCTCACTCACTTTCCATCTAATTAAAAAGATAGCTAAAAAGACAAGTATTGCGATTAAATAATGACCTATTTTTAGTCTCCTTCTTTTTGTTCTTTTTTTAAAATAGTTATAAATTATATAAAAAATAGGCGAAACTACAGCTAAAAACATTAAAAAATCTGATAAAAAGTCTTGGATTTCTAAGCTCATATAATCATATCCTCAATTAATTATATCATTTATCTTTTACTTTATTATATTTTATGTGGTTATCTTCTAGAAATTTGACAATTGCCTTAGAATTAATAGCTAGACCAAGATCAATAAAGGAAGTACGGTTTTCTCCAATGGAAGAAGAAATTCTTTTAGTACCAATTAACATCCCAATTATTTCGCCTTTTTCATTTAAAACTGGGCCACCATTTTGACCAGGTATTACTGGCATAGAAGTTTCAAACATAGTGATTTCATTATTTTGGTCAGCAACCAACCTGGTTATCATACCGCTTAAAGGAAAGATTGGAAAGTTCATCACTTTATTGGTTGTTTTTACTTTTTCGTTTTCGAAATCATAAGCAAATGTGTCATATTCAGGGAAAGCAAAACCTAGACCACAAATCATGCTTCCCATTTCGGTTATTGATATATTAAAATTTGGAAAGTTATTAACTAAAACTTTATCTTTATTTTCAATTTTAATAATAGCCAAATCTAAATACTCGTGTTTAATAATTGTTAGTCTACCAGGATTTTGGGCAATATCTATTAAAATATTATGTATAGCTATAATTGTATCACTTTTTATATCATATTTTTTCTCGATTTTCTCCGTTTTATTTTTCTTTACTGATTGTATTTCTTTTAAAATTGGGGGAAACGCATCATTTATGTCATCTGCTGCTAAAAAAGCATCTGCCACATGGGAACAGGTTAATAAATCGCCTTCCTCATTTAAGACAATAACTGTATTGATACCATTTATTAATTTTCTATTTTTATACAAAATTTTCCCAGTCAAAAAAGGTTTGGTATAAGTAATAGCGTTTTTTATTGCTTTTATAAACATTTTAATCACCTATCAAAATTATAGCATAAAAAATGCTTATAATTAATTATAAGCATCTCTGGTTATTTGAAAAATACCATATATTCCAATTACTATTGAAAAGGTCATTAGGACTACACAAAAAACGTCTTCTACTTTAGCAGACTTATATAATAGTAGCGTACCTATTAAACAAATGATACTAACTAATAAAGTAATCCAGCCATAAGAAAATTTTTTCTTTTTTTTCATATTTCTTCCCCAGTATTCTAAAAATATTATATCATATATCTCTAAACAGGACAATTATAGGCCAAAACGTATTTCTTTTATTTCTTCTACATTCAATTCAGGTCTACCAGTTATATCAGTTGGGTATTGTTTAAATTGACCACTATTTTGAAGTCTATTATATTGATTATTAAAGCTAGTAAAGTCATAATAATTTTTATTAATAATCGAATCATATGTTGTTAAACCAGTAGTTTTGTCACAATAAACTGCAAAGCGATGAATATTTCCTGAAAAAAATTTCTTATTGTTATTTTTGTTAGGTGTGTACTGGCTTTTAACTGTAAAACCAAATCCAACAAAGTCTTCCATTTGTGCCATATTCATTTTTAGAATATACATTTTTTCGGATATCAAACTGTGTTCCTCCTCACAGGAAACATATTATATCAAATATATTAGAAAATTCAATTATGTTTAAATGATATGTGTTTTTCTTTATCGGCTAAATTTCCTTCAAATAATGCCTCTTTAGAAATGTTCTTAATAAATGTCAACTCTTCTTCATTTTCTATTTTCATAAATATTGGTACCGTATCATTTTCTAAGAATGCTTGAACATTATGATTTAGAAAAGAATAGTATTTCTTATTTTCTCTAGCCGTTTTCCATAATGCTGGACCAATTTTTATATATTTTATATTAACTTGTGGCCATATACAAAGAAATGGATTGCTCTCATTTAGTTCAAAACCACTTAAAGCAACTTCAAATCCATATCGACTTATTAAATTTATTTGTTCAACTAGAGCAGAATGTTTTTCTTTAAAATCACTTACATTAACACATACAATAAAATCCTCAGGATTACCTTTCATTACACTGGCTAAGGTAGCTATGAATCTCGGAAAAGGATTTGTTACATTAAATAAAGAGTTTGCATAAATATTGATTATTATTTTTTTACCGTAGGGAACCGAAGATGATAAAATTATTTTTCTTAAATTTAAATAATCTAACTTCTTTAGGTTTCCAGATTTTTCTAATAGATTTAAACGTTGTTCAGTAAATAACTTATTATTTTCTAAATCTTTAGTATAAACATCAATAATATCGGTTGGTATTCTATTAGTTTGATATACAACTCTGCTAGCTAAAGGAAGTTGATCTGATGTAATTGCTTGAGATGTTTTTTTAAGGAAACCTTTATCAGTAACCATCGCATTATATACTATTTCATCGTAATTAAAATAATTCGTATCGCGTTTTTTAGCTTCGTACATCATTGCATCAGCTTTTTGAATAGTTTCTTCCATATCTTCATCAGCCGGCACTATTCCAGCATTAAATCCATAAGCCAAAGGCAATAATCCTGCTTCATAATCACTGATAATCAATTTTTTACATTTCTCAAATTGCGCTGGCAGCTCTGATATATTATTATTTGTTAAAGCTAAAAACTCGTCACCGTGTTTTCTAGTTAATAAACTATTGGGAAATACAGCTTTTAATATTTTTCCAAAAGAGGCAAGACAGGCATCACCTTCATGATGACTGAATTCATCATTGATTTTTTTGAACTTGTTAAAATCAAAAAATATTAGATTAGAGTTTGGATACTTGTTAAGATAGTTGGCATATTGTTCCATGAAAAAATTCATGTTATTCAATTTTGTTATTAGATCTAGACATTTAGAGTTATCGTGTAGTTTAGGTTCGGACACAGTTTTTCTCACTATACTTTTCCCTCAATTTCTGCATGCATTATAACATAAATATATTAGGTTGGCTAGTTGTTTATAACTTGTCTTGTACTATTTCGCTTTACTTTTAGTGAAAAATTTGTATAATAAAAGTCTACGTATTAAAAGGAGTGCAATCATGAAAATTAGTGAAAGAGCATTACATTTTACTATTAAAACTTATGAAGAATTAAATCATGAACACAATATTTTGCATTCAATGACAGTTGGAGATATATTAAAATACTATGATTTTGATGATAAAGTTGTAGCAGCAGGCTATCTTCATGATTTATTAGATAATACTAGTTATACTACCGACGATATATCTAAACTTTTTGGAGGAGATGTAGCTAGTCTCTTAATGACTTTTGCTGTTTCTAAATCTATTGATCAAAAATCACAAACAAAAAATGCTCAATATTTACCAGCGCGTAATAAAGCAATTATTATTGCAGATTTAATAGCCAGTTTGGAAGAAATAATTATTTTTCCACATAAAGCTGATTCTATTGACAAGGATTATATTGAAGAAATGTTTGCAAGTTTGGAATATGAGTCTTATGATACGGAACTTGCCCCTCTACTAGATCGTTTATACAAAAATATTTTGGTAGTATTTTATGATTATAATGATGTAATTACTTATTCAGAAGATAATGTCAATTCTAATGAAGAATTGGTTAAATTAAAAGAAATCTTAAATAGTTCAAAACCGAGTATAATTGAATTTTCTAAAAAGAAAGAATCAAATAATTTTACCCAAATCTGTTTAGACTTCTTCAAAAGAAATAACTACAAAATAAAAGTATTAGATCAAACTCAAAAAAATAAAAAATATGAGAAACAATATATGGATTCAAAAGGACTAAGCATAAAAGAAAGAAACCTTTTATTAACTTATGAGGTAAGTGGTAATCTCTTAAGTGAACTTTCAGGTAATCAAGAAATTATTTTGTTAGATGAAAATTTATTCAATCGCCTAACTTGGATCAAAAGATTGATTGATAATGGAAAAATAACTGAAACGGAATTTATACAGTATTTAAACTATTATATGTTTCAAATTAATCAATTAATAGACTATGTTGTTATACCATATAAAAATGATTTAACTAAAATAAATTTCGATACAGTTGAACACGAAGCATCTTTATATTGCTGTCAAAAACTATTAGGAGGCAATAACTTACTAAATGCTGATGATGAAAACAATTTATATCAAATTCTAATTTATCTTTTACCAATTATGAATAATAAAGATGATATTGAACAATTAAAATTTATGTTAGAAAAAAAGGACCAAAATGTTTAGTCCTTTTATTTTTTAGTATTTTGATAATAATTTCTTTCAGCAATCTCATTTAAAATTATTTCTAATTCTTCATCGTCTGTTTCTTCTAAAGCATTATTAATTAGAAAAATTAATTGATTAAACGATGTAATGGATTCTAAAGGGATATCATATTTTTCTAAAATAGATATTTGATATTCAGTTAGTGTTAGATGAGAATTAACTTTTCTTAATTTATTTTTGTTAAAATCAATTTCTGATAATAAATCATTTATGGGAATATTTTTATTATTCGCCTTTTCCATATAAAATAATAACCTTGTTATCTTCTGTAGGTATTTTAATTTCAAACGTTACTGGTGTTTTTTCATATGTGCCAGCTATGACGTTATCTAAATCATCAGATTTGATTAATCTTAATTTACCATTTTTAGCTATATAATTACCGGTAATTTCCGTAGAATCACATTTGTTTTCTGCTTCTTTATAAGTTAACTTGGTATAAGAGAATGTTTTATCAGCTTTTAATTTTAATTCTACTGGTACGTCTGGACAAATAACTGACTCTGCTTCTAAGTATTCACCAGCAATGTTTACGGCATCTTCTTTTTGAACTACTTGAGTGGTAGTGATTGTTGTTAAAAAAGGAATTTTATTTTTAATTTCATCTGGTAATTTTATAAAATCAATTTTTATAAAATAATAAAATGCTGCTAAAATGATTGCTAAGATTATTAGCAAAACGAAGAAACCAACAATAGGATTACCTTTGCCCTTTTCTTTTTGGATAGGTTCTTCAACAACTACTTTTTTATTCAGAGACTCATTTTCTGGTAATGAGTTAGCTGTTGGAGTTTCCAAATTAACTATATTATCAGTCAATTGATTTTCATTATTGATGATTTCATTTTCCGGATGTTCTGGTGTAATAATATTTTGTATTTCTTCTTGTCCTTCAGGCGCAACTATAGTATCTTCAGGAAACACATCTAGATTTGGAATTGGTTCAAAGGGAGAACTACTTGGTTGTGGATTTATTTCAGGTTGTTCAAAAACATTATTAGCTTGTGTTTCTTGTTGTAATTGTGGCTGAGTCTCTGGTTGCAGCATTGGTTGTTCTACTGGTTGTTCCACTTCCTGATTTTCTCCAAATGCCGGATTTTGATTATTTATATTATCAAAATTAACTGTTTCTTCTAGATTTGGCTGAATTACTTCATTTGGCTCGTTGTTAGGTTCTGTAGTGTTAGGTATTTCATCGATTCTTTTAGGTAACTCGATATTATTATCATCATTATTCATTATCGAACACTCCTTCTATTCTTGAAAAGATTATAGCATATTAATTTTTATAGTTCAATTAAAAGCACATATTTTATTGTACTAGCGGGCTTTTTATGTTAGAATTATTTAAGATAGAGGGTGATATTATAAAAGCTATTTCCAACTTGTTAGACTCGATAAACAATCGCATAAATATAATATCTATCCAAATTGATGAAATCAAAAAAAGACGTAACTATATTTTAGAATTAGAAAATATATTTTTTAATTATCAAATATCTAAAAATGATTTAAAACCAGAAGATTTATTAAAACTTAATAACAATGATTTTTCTCATGTGATGGAAATAATGAAAGAAGAAAAGATTGCCCAGCTTACTGAAAAATTTGAAGAATGCAAAACAATAATTGAACTTTATAAATCTCTAATAGACGGAGTAGATCAAATACCAGAGGCAACTCAATACGAAGAGGCTTTAAATTGGTTACAGAATATAAGTGATGTAATCATGAAACATTTACAAAACTATGAAGCTGATTCTTCACAAAACATTAGTATTTTAGAAAATACTATAATTTTTTTGAAAGAATTTATCAGCTCGTTTAAAGCTGGAGAATTAGTTGAACCAATTCTTGATACAGAAAAACTAAATGATATTCTTAATAAGAGTGGACTAGAATTAGCAGAAAAAGTTGCCATAAAAAAAGCCATAGGTATAGCTAATTATAATTTAGTTATTAATAAAACTCTAACTTCTGACGATAAAAATAAATCAATTGAAAAATATCATTTAATTTATAAAAACAAAAACGATGCTTATAAAGTAGAAATTGCTAAAATCTTAGAATTGTGTGCATTAGAGAATAAAGAATTAAATATTGAAAATACATTAAATGATGTTAGTTATTTTGCAGAAAAACTTCCCGACTATAAATATAAAGCAGTCCGAAACGCTGTAGTCACTATCTTGTTAAAAAAAGAATTGGATTCTTACGAAGAAAACAATCAAGAAACTACTGATAATATTCTAAATAATTGTGAAAAATTACTTGCTTATTCAAGAGAAAAGCACCCAAAAGAAGAAAAAGTCGTGGAGATATCTATAAAAGAAGATATTAAAGAAAAACCAAAAGAAGATTTATTATTAATTCAAGGAAACAGTAGGGTTTCGAAGGCAAAAGAAATAATAAAAAGTGAAAAACCTCTATTGGACGGTAAGCTTTTTGAAAATAAAGAAGAATATTATAAACTAGCTTTAAAAGATAATCTTGAAAATAGTGAAGAAACATTAACTCTTGTTGTAGAGAGTATATTACAAAGCACTAATTTATTAGAAGAATATTTAAAAGGATATCAAGAAGAACCGGATCTTTATCGCGCGAAATGTAAGGAATTAATTTTAAATATTACCGAATTCATTGATACTTACGATATTATTAAAAAACGCTTAAATCCTAAAAAGGAGATTAAAACTAAATAAATATTGAAAGGAGGAAGTTATATGTTAAAAGGTAAAGAACTACTTTTAGAAATAATTAATAATGCACTTTTAGCTTATCAAAGTGGTTCAAGTGAACAACAAATTGCTTTTACTAATACGGAACTAAAAGCCTTTTTATCAACCTATAAAAATCCTTCTGAAGATATAATTCATCTTTCGGATGAAATGCTTAAAAATATTACAGAATTTATAGATCCGGCTGATGAACAAAAGAAATTTTCCGTAACTATTAAATATTTACGAGGAATAGCTCAGCTTAATCAAAATAAAGAATCAAAACTAGAGTTTAATGAACAACAAAAAATAAAACTCCTTGTGCTAGAAGAACTAGTCAAAAATGTTATTGATCGCAACGAATATTTAATTGAACATTTAAAGTCGAGATCAGAAAAAGAAATTAATAATTACAGGCTAATACTAAGTAAAATTCAGAATGAAGTGTTATTTACAGCTGAAGATTATGATATTATTAATAATATTGTGCAAGTTGAAATTCCTAATAATGCCGAGAACAATCTGGATTTGATATTTACTTATATGAATGAGTTTAATGCTCGCAAATTAAAGAATATAAAAGAAAATAAGGAAGTAAAAAAAGAAACAAAATTTAAAAAAGAAGAAGGCACTAAAAAGGACCGAACCCAAACTATTAAAGAAATTATTACATCGTTAGAGATTGTTTATGATGAACTAAATATGCCGCTAAAATTAAAGTTGCTAGGTATTAAAGATTTAGACGAACTATCAAATTTTGCTCAATATTTAAAAGAAAAAGAAGTTATAAATAAATTCAATTCTGGGAATATATATGGATTAACTTATCTACTTATAAATTCCAATATAAATATAATTGAAGAAATAATTGCTGATTTTGATGGGTCTTCTACTGAATTCAAGAAACTGTTAAATACGGGAACAACTATTTTTAGTGAAAAAGCATTAAATAATTTTAAAAAAAATAAAGAAATATTTGAAAAATATCAAGTGTCTTTGAACAAATTAATAAGAAATAATATAGGAATTTTAACCCTTAATCCTGATTATTTAATAAGTATGATTCGACTATTGGAACAAAAAAATATTAATGTAATAACTATTTTTAAAAAAACACCTTTCTTGTTTGAACCAAGAAATCAAAATATTATTGAGAAAAACTTAAAAACATTAGATATGTATGGTTTAGATTTAAACATAATCTTCGGAGAAGAAAATCCTAATTATGCTTTACTTGGTAGCATGGATTTAGCTTCTAAATTAGACTTTTTTATTGAAGTTGGTTTAAATGAACAAATTCATCAATCAAATGCTCCAGGTATTGAACTCAAAAACTTAATTACTAAAAGGATCTATTATGCTTATAAGAATAATTATGGAGTATGGTCTAATGAAACTCAATATTTAAACGAAAAAGATGCTGAGTTACCTTTTGAAATAACTAGAGTATCGGTTCCGAAAACTTTAAAAGTTGAGAATGAAGAATACAATCAAATTATTTCTAAAAATGACTTTATAATTGATGAGGAAATAATTGAACAAATTAAAACAAATCATCCAATTATGCTTTTAGTAGATGAAGCATATCGTGCCGCAATTTATACAGAAGCTCCATTGGGTATATTAAAAAGAAAAACTGAATATGTGTTTGGCACTCAAATTATTTCTCGTCTTAAAGTATTCAAAATATTTAGAATACTCATTGATTTAAATGTAGAAGAAAAAGAAGCTTTATTCTTTGCGGTAACCTATAACACTATTTTAGAACCACATGAATATGAATTTATTCAGGAAGCTGTATCAAAAATTGAAATAGGAGATAATTATGATCGAATACTTAAGGCAGCTTGATATTAATGACGACCAAATCGCCGAATTAAAAAGTTTTTTACATCCAGAAACTTTAGAAAATTTTACTATAATGCAAAATAACGTTATAGAAATTTTAACATTTCTAAAGGAGTTTGGCGTTACAAATATTTTTGATATTGTTAAAAACCGCCCTGATATATGTTTTAAAAATAAAGAAGACTTAGTCAAAGACTTTACTGTATTAGATAAGGAACTATTACTATTTATATTCAATAATGATATTGATGATTTAATTAATTTTAATATATAAAAGTATAAATTCCATCGCTTTTCATAAAATATTAATGTAAGATTTATTAGCACTTGATATTGACAAGTGCTAATAAAATGTTATAATTGAATTATGAAAGGAAGTGGATTTATGAACTTAATTCCAAGAAGTTTTTTCTTTGATGATGATTTTGAAGACTTTTTCTTAACCTCAAGAGGAAGAAATGATATGAAGTGTGATATTTACGAAAAAGATGGTTTATATCACATTGAAATGGACATTCCTGGATTCGACAAAGAAGATATTAATGTCGAGTCCAAAGATGGTTATTTAACTGTTAAAGTTAAAAAAACTAATGAGGTTAATGAAGAAAATAAAAATTACATTAGAAAAGAGAGAAGTTATGGAGAATATTCTAGAACTTTTAATCTTGGTGATGCTGATGCAGATAATGTGGAAGCTAAATTTGAAAAAGGGATATTGTTAATTACAGTTCCTAAAAAAGATGAATCATTAACAAAGAAAACTATTGAAATAAAATAAAGCGATTTTTTCGCTTTATTTTTTTGATAAATATAGTATAATACTTATGCATGGCCCATTGGTGAAAAGGTTTAACACATAGCCCTCTCAAGGCTACATGCATGGGTTCGAATCCCATATGGGTCACCAAATTATAAATAAAACAGGCAATGCCTGTTTTTATAATTCTTTAAGTAAAATAAAAGGCTTTTCAGGAATAGAATGTTCAGTTTCATTTGCAATTAACTTTTGATACAGAATTTCTTTTTTTAAATTTTCGATTGTAATACCTAGTCTTTGGATTAAAGGTTGGTCTTTGTTAGACTCTAAAGCAGCATTGTATACGCCTTCAAAATACCAAAGCTGGCTCTCAGCTCCACGTTTAAAAACATTAAAAACACTTAACCCTTGTAACTGTAACTCTTCTATTAGACATTCTATATTTGAAATCTTATCTGCTAATATAACAGCTATATCTTCAATAGAATTTGTTTTAACTACATTTATAGTGTGTTGCTTTCTTTCTTCCCAAGATAAGGATTGGTCAGGTTCAGTAGCATAGGATACTAATTTAGCAACTCTAGAACCAAAATTGTTCTCAATATCTTCAATTGTACTTGAGGTATCTTCGACTGTGTCATGCAGGTAACCAGCTGCTATTATTTCTTCATCAAAGCCAAAAGATTCTAATATTTCACCTACCATAATTGGATGCAATATTACTGGATTTCCACTTAATTTTCTAATTTGACCTTCGTGAGCTTTAATAGCAAACTCTTTGGCTTTGTCTTTTATATTCATGGTAACCTCCCTGTTTGCATTTAATTATACAATATTTTTTATCATTTAACCATTATGGGGAAAAATTTTTGTAGAGATAACTATTTATGACTATCTAAGTTTTGTCAAGTGTTATTTTTTTTAGATTTTGACACAATT
>CAYQDO010000011.1:0-24414 GCA_964416365.1 uncultured Muribaculaceae bacterium
GTTAAATATAATCTTTCTTTAGCTCTAGTAATACCAACATAACATAATCTTCTTTCCTCTTCGAGGTTATCTTCCATTATGGACATATTATGCGGAAATAATCCTTCTTCCATACCTACTAAGAAGACTATATTAAATTCTAAACCTTTAGCACTGTGTAAGGTCATTAAGGTGACTTCATCACCATCACTTTGATGATTAGAGACATCACTTATTAGAGTTATTTCTTCTAAGAAGTCTCCTAAATTAACTGAACCAGTTCTTTCTTCATAAGAAGCAGTAATACTTTTAAATTCTTGTAAGTTTTCCAGTCTTATTTCATCTTCTAAAGCTTTAGATGTTTCTAGTTCAGATTTCATACCAGAAAGATCTAAAACAGCGTCGATAAGATCAGTTAAACTAGAATTTTCACTTATTTCTTTTAGTTTTAAAATTATTTCTTTAAATTCTAATTCTTTTCTGGCAGATAGAGCTTCAAACATATTACTGTTTTTTTCTTTAGTGGCATCTTCTAATGTTTTAATAGCTGCTTCACCAATACCTCTTTTAGGTACGTTAATAACTCTTCTTAAGCTTATTTCATCATCTTGATTATAAATCAATCTTAAATAAGCAATTAAATCTTTTATTTCTTTACGATCGATAAAGAAATAACTACCTACGACTTTACATGGCACTCCTTTACTTAAAAATACTTCTTCTATTACCCGAGCTTGCGCATTAGTACGATATAAAACTGCCATGTTACTATATTTATTTCCTTGATTAATTAAATCATTAATTTCATCAATTACTAATCCGATTTCATGTTTTTCATCATAGCTGCGAAAGTACTTAATTTTAACTCCTTCACCATTTTCAGAATAAAGGTCTAAATCTACTCTTTCTTTATTATTTTTAATAACTTCATTAGCAGCACTTAAGATGGTATTAGTACTTCGGTAGTTATGTTCAAGTTTGATAACGGTGCAATCTTTAAAATCATTTTGAAAGGTAATAATATTACGGTAATCAGCCTGCCTAAAAGCATAAATACTTTGATTCATATCTCCAACCACAAAAATATTTTTATACTTACCTGCTAGTAATACTGATAGTTTATATTGAACAGGATTAGTATCTTGATACTCATCAATTAAAATATATTTATATTTTTCTTGATAGTAATCTAAAATCATTTTATTTTTCATAAAAAGACTAACTGGTAATAATAATAAATCATCAAAATCAACGCTGGAATTATTAATTAATTTTGTACAATAAGACTTATACACATCAGCTACTACTTTATCTATCGGGGTGTTAAACAATCTTTCTAGTTCCACATCACTTAACATTTGATTTTTAATAAAACTAATTCTGTTTCTTATATAATATGGACTATATTGCTTAGGATCTAAATTCTTTTCTTTTAATATTTTCTTGATTACGGATAAACAATCATCACTATCTATGATGGTAAAATTACTGGTTAAATTTAACTCCCCATGATTTTCTCTGATTATTCTTAAACCTAAAGAGTGGAAAGTACCAATAAATGATGATACATCTCCTATCATATTATAAACTCTGCTACGCATTTCATTAGCTGCCTTATTGGTAAAGGTAATAGCTAAAATATTATAATCAGCTATCCCTTCTTTAATCAAATGAATAATGCGGGTAGTTAAAACTTTAGTTTTTCCAGAACCCGCACCTGCCATAACTAAAACCGGACCATCTTTATGGGTTACCGCCTTTTTTTGTTCTTCATTTAAATTGTCTAAGTAATTCATAAAGATACCTACCTTTTCTATTAAAATTATATCATTTTATCGGCATAAAAAAAAGACATTTAGGGTCTAAATGTCAAATAAATGTACGCTTTTATTTTATCTCAAAACGAGTTTCTACATAAACAATTTTCTCATAATTACTTTTTAAATTCAGCTCTTTAATAATACGATACTTTCCTGGTAATAATGTCCCATAATGATAACTTACATCTATTTCTACATCAGCCGAAGATTGGGATGGTATTTGATAACCAATAAGGTCAAAAACTAGTCCATTTAAAGGGATAATTTGATACCATTTAGTATCTTTTTGGTATTCTAAACTATAACTTTCTCCATACATATAAGTATTATTGGAATTGTTGTAGATAATCAGTTTTACTTTGTTTTTATTAAAATCGGCTAGAGTCATATTAACTACAACTGGTTTAAATTCTAATTTAGATTCTTCACCAAATAAATCTTCTTCCTGATTACATAAATTTTTAGCATTAAGTTTTTTAATTAAATCTGGATCGGTTTGTTTGTTAACTTCAATTACTTTGTTTTTATATGTCAAAATCAATTCATACCTGTCATATACATTAGCTTTTACATACCAAGGATTTTTAAATGTCCATAAATCTTTATAATTAAAGTTTACATTGACATTTGTAACTCTTAGATTATTACATCCTTGGGCATTTAAATAAGTATAGGCTTTTTCTTTTATTTTATATGCATAACTTAGTACTGAGATATGAAATACTAATCCTATCAAAAAGATACTTATTATGGTTAATTTAACAACACTTCTTACTTTCATTTTATCACTTCTTTACTTTTAAAATTCCTTTAGCACTTAATATAGCTTTTAATTTATCATAAATATAAGGTACTTCATAATATTCATTTTCTTTAATATTGTTTTTATTAATATGAATATTTAAATATTTAGCATTACTTGGGGTAATAATATGACAGTATTTTAGTCTTTGGACAATATGTTTGTAACTTACCCGGTAGTTATTGCTAAATATTTCTATCTCTCTAAAGTCTATTTTAACTCTTTTTTCATCAAACTCTTCAACTAATGCCGTTTTAGGAATAAGTAAAGCTAAAGCAAACTGCGTAGTTAGTAAATCCTTTTTAATATTATTAACTATTAGAAGTTCACCAAGATATTTAGCAATGCTATGACGTTGGATATAGCTATTTTCAGCTTCAGGAACTACAATAATCGGAACATTATTGATTATCTCATAAAAACCAATAAATCCTTCGGTTGCTTTATTTCTTGGTAAGGTAATAATCATAATATTATTATTTTCTAATAGGTAAACTAAATTAGATATCGGATCTTTTAAAGGGATGGTAAAAAAGATTCTTAATTTAGTAGCTAAACTTTCCGCTTCTTCTAAAGTATTAACAATATGAACACCAAATTTATTTTGATAAGTGATATCAGCTAATTTTAATAAGTGAAAATATGCTTCAATTTTTGTTTTAATTAAATCTTTGATTTTGATCTTATTAATTTCCGAAACGCGGTCATGATATTTAAAGCTAGTAAACTTAATATCAATAGTTTCTTCAACATCTAGCAGGTCTTCTACTGTAACATTATAAAGACCAGCAAAATCTTGTAGTCTATCTAATGAAGCAATAATTTGATTTCTTTCATATTTTAAAATGGCAGGGGCTGACATATTAAGAGCTTTACCAGCAGCATCCATTGAAAGACCAGTTCTTATTCTAAATAGTTTTAAGTTATCTCCAACCGTTTTTCTCATATTATCACCTGTTAATATTATTCTAATTACATTCTATCTCATTAACTAAAAAAAGTAAAGCCTATTATTTTTCTTGATTTTTTATACTAAAATGCATATAATATAAGTATCTATGGATTATTCCATAGACATGAGAGGGATTATTATTGTATTCATATACATATTAGTCACCTCCTTTCTTATTACGTAGGCTTGCTTTATGCCGCCGACCCACTCTTAGAGGTGGGGTTATTTTTAAAAACAAAAAGCAATTAGATTTCTAATTGCTTTTTTATTCAATAAATGATAAGCCTCTATTTCTATAAAAAGGATATTTTAAAAACTTACTTTCTATAATTAAATATTCGGCATGTAAAATTCTTCTTATTGGAGATATTGTTAAGTCTGCTAACTCAATACCTGAAGTTGTAATGTATTGCCCATTTGTTAATTTGGTCCACTTTTTTCTAAAATAAACTGCAGTTATATTTTTATAAAATTTTCTTTTTCTTTATATATCAAATATTCACAACTTTGCAAATAAAATTGTAGACTATTCCTCTACGATATTCAATTCATTTTTTTTCAAGTAATTAATAAACTCGTCTTTAAAGTTTTGTAATTCTTCACTTGTCAAAGTTTTTTCTTTAGAACCAACAATATATCTTATTGTTATTTTTTTGGTTTCTTCTTCAAGATAAATATCTATTAATTTACGATTCGTAATGATCGGGCTTTTAAATTCATCTAAGATTTTTGAAAGCTTATCATAGTATTCTCCACGTTTCATAATAATGGTGTAATCCAGTTCAGTTGATGGATACTTACTTATTTCTTGATAGCTAGTTTTTTCTAAGCTAATATTTAAATATTTTTCAAAGTCAATTTCAACAACCACAAAAGCATGTTTCTTGCTTAATTTATTATTAACGTTTTTATTGAAAGATTTAATTTGACCAACAATACCATTATCAATAATAATATCTTGAGTTAAATCTTGATTATAGTAATCTTCTGATGATCCAAAATCAAATATTGGCATCTTATTTTTCAAATTTTTAAAGAGATTAACCGCTATTTCTTTAGCATTATTATAAAGTGATTTTAAATCTTTTTGTGGTCCACATAATATAATGCTTAACATACTGTGATTATCATTATCTTTAATGACATTACCAATTTCCATAATATTAAATTCTTCACAATTTCTAATGTTATTACTAGCTACTTCAAGTAAACTTAAGTTTAAATCATCTCTTAGAATGTTATCTTCACTCTTACCAAGTAATTTAATATTATTCTTAGTAACATTAATTTCTTTTAAGAAATTAGTTTTATTCCATAAATATGTATGGATTTCATGACAGTTATATTTAGATGCTAAATAATTTTTAACGATATATCCTTCATCATAAGCTGGTTCTTGTTTAACGAAGTCTAAATCCATTTTAACTGGTTTAGGTACAAAGTTTTCATAACCATAGATACGACCAATTTCTTCGATTAAATCAGCAGCTATTGTAACATCTTTAGTAGCTCTAAAGGTAGGAACTATAACTTTAAAATGATCTTTTTTAACTTCTACTTTAAACTCTAATGATTCTAAAATATGTTTAACAGCTTCATCTTCTATGGCAAAGTCAAAATATTTATACAATAAACTTTTATTTAAAATAATTTCCTTTTCTTTAAATTCATCAGGATAAGCATCAGTTAAAGCAGAACCTAAAGTAAGATTAGGATTTTCATCTTTTAATAGTTTTAAAAATCTTTTAGTTGCAATAATAGTTAAGTTAGGATCTAAGCTTTTTTCATATCTGGTGGAAGCTTCAGTACGAAGACCTTGAGAAATAGCGGTCTTACGGACTGTCGAAGGTTCAAAGCAGGCACTTTCTAGAACAATAGAATTAGTATCTTCAACGATTTCACTATCTAATCCTCCCATAACACCAGCAATAGCGATATGTTTACCATCATTTTTTATCATTAAGTCATTAGCTGTTAAAGTTCTTTCAACACCATCTAAGGTAGTAAACTTATCCCCATCATTGGCTAAACCAATTTCAATAGTATTTACTACTCGTGAATCAAAAGCATGCATTGGTTGACCTAATTCAAGCATGATGTAATTGGTTAAATCAACTGTTATGTTGATACTTTTCATTCCAGCATAATATAAGAATATTTGCATCCATAAAGGAGTCTTACTATTATGAATATTATCGATTTTCAAACTAGTATAACGATAACATAGCTCAGGATTTTCAATTTTAACATTTAGTTTTTCACTTTTAGGTTCTACTTCCGCAAGTTCTAAAGGTAGTAGTTCTGTTCCTGTTATAGCTGCTATTTCTCTTGCTATACCATAATGACCCCAAAGATCAGGACGATGAGTAAGGGATTTATTATCTATTTCTACTATAATATCTTCTATAGGTAAAATATTCTTAATATCAATCCCAATTGGAGTATTTTCTGGAAGTTCTATGATACCAGAATGATCATCACTGATGCCTAATTCTTTACCACTGCACATCATTCCGTAGGAATCTATTCCGATAAGAGGTCTTTTGGAAATAGTAATATCTTCAATATGACCCCCAATTTTTATTAAGGCTCCTATTAAACCTACTTTAACATTTGGAGCTCCACAAACGATTTGTAATACTTCATCTCCAGCATCTACTTTTAAGATAGATAACTTTTCTGATTTAGGATGTTTTTCACATTCTAGAATTTTAGCAGTTACCACATTATCAAAGTTATGACCTTTTAGTTCAACGCCTTCTACTTCAGCACTACGAATCGTAAACTTGTCCCAGATATTTAAAAAATCAATTTGTTCACTATTTTTAATATGTTTCTTTAATATATTACATGATATTTTCATCTTTTCACCTACCTAACATTAAACTGATTTAAGAATCTTAAATCTCCGGAATTTAATCCTCTTATATCACCAATCTTATATTTCATCATAGCCATTCTAGTTAAACCTAAACCAAAAGCAAATCCAGTATATTCTTCGGGATCTACACCACTCATTCTTAAGACTTCGGGATGAACCATTCCACAAGGACATAGTTCTATCCAACCACTATTTTTACAAGTTGGGCATCCCTTACCATTACAAATCGTACATGAACAATCTAGTTCGAATCCGGGTTCAACGAATGGGAAATATCCGGGTCTTAAACGGACTTCAACGTCTTGCTTAAATACTTCTCTAAGCATACCTTTCATAACATAAATAACATTACTGATTGATATATTTTTATCTATTACCATTCCTTCTAATTGAAAGAAAGTATTTTCATGGGAAGCATCTAAATCTTCATTACGGAATACTCTCCCTGGAACGCACATTTTAATAGGTGCCCCATACTTTTCCATAGCTCTTGCTTGAACTGGGCTAGTATGAGTACGTAGCAATAACCCATTATCTAACCAGTAAGTATCTTGCATATCACGAGCCGGATGATTTTTAGGAACATTTAAAGCAACGAAATTATAATAATCTGCTTCCATTTCTGGGCCTTCTAAGACCATAAATCCGATATTCTTTAAAATATCTGTAATTTCTTTAGCTACTATTGTTACCGGATGAAGTGAACCACATTTATCATCAGCTGGGATGGTTGGATCAAAAGTAATCTTTTCCTCACCACTAATAGCCTTTTCATAATACTGAGTAAATAATGTTTCTAAATCATTTTTCATCTTATTAAATAATGGCCCATATTGTTTCTTATCTTCTACAGGCATGTCTTTAAGACTACTCATATATTCTGATATTTTACTCTTTTTACCTAAATATTTAGATTTAATATTTAGATAATCATTTTCTGTTTTAATACTTTTTGCTTCTTCAGTAGCACTTTCTACTAGATTTTTTAATTCTTCTTTCATAAACTTTCCTCCAATAAAAAAATCATAAACATAAGGGCGAGATATAATCCCGTGGTACCACCTTACTTCATGATTCATGCACTTTAATCTATAACGCCGATTAAGCGAATAACGCTCCTATATTGAAATTCATTATGGGTACTCATTTATAGATATTCTCAGCCTATAATATCTACTCTCTTTAAATATATATCCACAACTACTCTGATATATTCATTGCGTTTTGTTTTCTTGATTTTAACAGAAATTGAAACTTTAGTCAATTGTTTCCATAAAAAAAGATGTTAATAACTAACATCTTCTTAACAATTAGAATATTATTAGCATTAATGCAACAATAACTACGAACATAGCGACTAAGAATTTCCAAATATATTTGAACCATTCTTTATAGCTTACTCCTAAATAAGATAAACCTATAAATAGGAAAGCTGAAGCTGGTGTTATAAATGAAGCTAGTCCGTAAGTAGATTGTAACATTACAGCGCTTTGTTTAGCAAATTCTGAATAATTGGTTACAAAGTATTTACCTACTAATTGAATAGTATAACGATACTCAGTACTGAATAGTGAAGTAATAAACCCACCAATTGTTCCTAAAATAACATTGAATTTATCTAATAAATTCATTAACCAATCAATAATAGTTGGTACTACTGGGAACATTACAGAGAATGCTGCAATATTGTAACAAATTAGTAATATAACTACTAGTTTACTAGATTTCTTAAATCCTTCACCAAAAGCAGTTAAATAATCATTCCAACTGATTTTATATGCTAATTTAATAAATAGAGTAGCAATCATCATTAATACTTGAACACCAAATAAATCCCAAGATCCAAATGATGTAAAGGCATCAGTAGATCCAAAAATATAAGCAAATATTGGTGAACCTAAGATTTCTACTTCTTTAATCCAAGTAGTAGCTTTTTCAAAAATATTTACTCCTAAAGCCTTACTCCATGGTAAATAAGCTAAAATAGTAATAATAGCAAATAGTACAAAAATTGTAACTACTGGCCACATTCTTTTTTGTTTAGTAATTTCTTCAGTTTCGAATGTATCTTCAATTAGATCGGCTTTCTTATTTTTTAATGTTTTTCTAATATGTAGAACATTAAATACATTAAAGATTACAAAACTTGCTCCGAACAATGCTAATTTTACCCATAGAAAGGAATTATAATCAACACTTAATTCGCTAGCGTTAATTCCTGCAACACTTTGTCCATAAACTGAACCTAACACACCAATTAACAATGAGCCGAATGTAATAGCAACTCCTGTTAATTTGTCTAATTTCAATTTAGATAAAATAGTTACAAAGAATGGAATGAATGCTAATACCACAAAGTTATCATTAACGATTGCTGACAATGCAGCAATAAAGAATGATACTAATAAGGCAAATAAAATTTCATTACCTTTGAACGCTTTAGCGATACCATCAGTTAGTCTTTGATATCCTTTAATTTTTCCAAGTAATTGGTAGAAACCTCCAAGAACAAATAAGAAAGTTACCACTACTGGGAAATAATATATTCCTAATAATCCATAAGTAAAGAAATCAAATATACCTACTCTGGTAATATCACTTACAGCTAATTCTGATCCACTCCAGTATCCTTGTGGTATAACCCAAGAAAGTAATACTACTAATAGGATCATAATACCAGCTATTTTTACTAAATCATGCTTTTCCCAAAACTTTTTCATTTTTTACCTCCTCCTAAAATAATTATAACACAATTTTATTTTTTTCATCTATTTTTTGCTTATTTTAAGCAAAAAACTAATAAAAAATTAAGTACTTAGTACTTAATTTTCATAGTTGGGAACAAAATTACTTCACGGATAGAATCCGCATTAGTAAATAACATTATTAACCTATCTATTCCAATTCCCATACCACCTGCTGGCGGCATACCATATTCTAAGGCTTCAACGAAATCAAGATCCATTTCATTTGCTTCGTCATTACCAAGTTCTCTTTCTTTCATTTGATTTTCAAATCTCTCATATTGATCGATTGGGTCATTTAATTCTGTGAAAGCATTGGCAAACTCTGATCCACCAATAAATAGTTCAAATCTTTCAGTCCATCTAGAATCCTTTGATTTAGTAGCTAAAGGACTGATTTCGATTGGATGACCACAAATAAAAGTTGGTTCAATAATTTCTTCTTCACAATACTTTTCGAAGAAAGCATTAACAATATGTCCATAGCCAAAATGTTCTTCTATTTCGATTTTATGGTCAGCAGCTAACTTTCTTGCCTCTTCCAAACTCATATTGTCAAAGAAATTAATACCAGTTTTTTCTTTAATTAAGTCAACCATATGAACTTTTCTAAACTTAGGTTCAAGATCTATTTCATGATCCTTCCAATTATACTTGTATGTACCAAAAATATCTTTAGCAATTGCTTTGAATATATCTTCACATAATTCCATCATGCCATTTAAGTCACTATACGCTTTGTATAATTCGATAGTCGTAAATTCCGGATTATGTGATCTATCCATGCCTTCATTTCTAAATAATCTACCTATTTCATAAACAGCATCCATGCCACCTACTAATAATCTTTTTAATGGAAGCTCAGTAGCAATTCTTAAATACATATCTATATCTAAAGTATTATGATGGGTTATAAATGGTCTTGCGGCAGCTCCTCCTAAAACAGTACCTAATATTGGAGTTTCTACTTCAGTATAACCTTTATTATCTAAATAACTTTGAATCTTACGAATAATCTTTGGACGAGCAAAAGCTATTTTACGAGCATCCTCATTAACGATTAAATCAACATATCGTCTTCTATATCTTTCTTCCATATCTTGAAGTCCATGAAATTTTTCTGGTAATGGTCTTAAAGCCTTAACTAAATGGATATATTTTGTAGCATGGACAGTAAGTTCCCCGGTATTAGTACGACAAACTTCACCTTCAATACCAATAATGTCACCTAAATCAGCTTCTTTATACAATTCATAGTTTTCTTCTCCTACGGAATCAATACTGATATAAATTTGAATTTTACCATATTTATCTAAAATATGCATAAAACCAGCCTTACCACTGCGACGTTTTGAAACGATACGTCCGGCTATTATTACTTCAGGTTTGGATTCAGCTAGTTCTTCTTTACTATATTTATCAAAATTTTCCTTAATTTGTTTAGAATCACTAGTCACATCGAATTTTTCACCAAAAGGATTAATTCCTTTTTGACGTAACTCTTCCAATTTTTGTCTTCTAACTACTTCTTGATCGGTTAGTTCACGCATGATATTCCTTCTTTCTTTAGCGGTAGTATATCTTTTTTTACTTTAAAAATCAAGATATACTATTTATATAATATATCATAAATTAATCTGAAATACATATTTTTTAGTAGGTGATAAAATGAACGGTACATTTTTTAAAAATCCTTATTTTTCAGAAGAAAATGAGTTAAGAAATGATTATAATCTTTTAAAGGATAATGTTGGTAAAAAAGTTAAAATTCATTCTGCCATAATAAGTGAAGAAAATCAAAAAGTCTTCTCAGGTATTTTAGAACACTATAAAGAAGATTCTCTTATATTAAGTGATCCCAGTAATGGAAACTGGTACTTTATTCCTATCAAATATGTTTATTATATTGAATTTGAAGAAAGAATGATTATTTAAAGGTATTTTAAAATATTTTCTAAATTCATTCTTTCATCTTTTAAAGTTGTATTATTACCATGCCCTGGATGAATAATTATATCATCCGGGTATTTTAAGATGCTTTCGATACTTTTTTTCATATCTTCAGCACTTCCCGTTGGCAAATCAGTTCGGCCTACCGTATTCTTGAAAATAAAATCACCACAAAATAAATGACTATCTATTAAGTAACTAACAGAATCCTCAGTATGACCAGGATTACGAATAATTTTAAATTTAAAATCTCCAATCTTTAAATTGTCATTTATGTTATGATAACTATAAACTGAAACTTTATATTTTTCTTTAATTTGCTCTAATGCTCCTACATGATCGAAATGATTATGCGTAATTAAGACTGCTATTAAATCGTTATTAATATATTGGTCAATCTTCAAAAAATCATCGCCTGGATCAATAATTATTATTTTGGGGTTTTTACTTATAATATAACAATTAGTCTCTAAAGCCCCTACTTTTATACATTCTATTTTCATTTTTCCTCCTTTAGATTTTTAAAATTATATCATAAATATTTAAGCTATGTTATAATTATGATGGTGACAGTATGGATAATATAATTACTATTTTTTTAACTCTAATAATATTAATGGGTATTTTCGGACTTATATATATTTTATCTTATAATAATCTGCAGGCTCATAAAATTAAAATTAATGAAGCCGAAAGTATTATAGATGAACTACTACGTAAAAAATATGATTTTTTAGACATCTTAAAACAAATTATTGTGGATAATACTGATATTAAGGATAAGGCTTTTGAATGTTTTAGTAAATTAAAAGAAGTGAATATATCAAGTTTTGATTTTGAAAGAAAATTAACCGAATATAATAATTTAATAAATCAAATTAAAACTGACCATAGTACTTTAACAGAAAGTGAAACATTTAATGAAAATTATGAAGAAATATTTAAATTAAATGAAAGATTAGAAGCATCTAAAAACTTCTATAATCGTTATACTAATATTTTAAATAAATTAATTAAACATTTTCCTACCAATATAATAGCTAAAATTCATCATATTGAAGTTCAAACTTTCTTTGATGGAAAAAACATGTTTGACGAAGATAAAGAAGATTTTAAATTATAAAACACACTATATAGTGTGTTATTTTTTGCGAAATTCTATAACATTTGATTTGTTATTATTTTTATGAGAAGTTTGATAATTATAAAAATAATCCGGTCTTTTAATATCGTCTTGCAAATAATCGAGAATTATTTTTGATAGTACTTCTTTTCTTGCCACAAAGTGATAAACAATATAGTTAGCTAAATCTGCTTTATAAACAAAATCTCTACTCACAACTTCATGAGCTTCTTCAGAATTGAAACTATAATTAGATAGAGGTCTTAACATATCTGTGTATTCAGCCAGTTCTAAAAATAAATACAAATGGCATAAATCTTTAAATTCAAATTCCATAGTTAGACCTTCTTGATTTAAAAACTTTTTAAATTGACAAAAGTTTTCCAAACAATATGAAAGCCAAAACTCTTCATTCTCTACTTTGATTCTTTCACTTATTTGATAATCAAAAGACGTTAAAATACTTAACATTATTCTTTTTATCTTAGGAATATTATGAGCATTATTTAGAGCAGATAAATATAACTCTAATATTTCGTTTAAATAAGTATTATCAAACCAGTTCAAATTATCCCATATATGTACACAAGCATAGGGATCTTTTTTATATAATTCCATCAGTCTTGGATATTCTTTATGATTTTTATAATCTCCCATAATTTCCTCATAAACTTTCCTAAATGCACGTAGTACTATCCTAACATATTTTAGTAATATTACAATCTATAATTGCCAATCAATAGGTTCTTTATGGTTTTGAATTAAAAATTCATTTGTTCTAGAAAATGGTTTACTACCAAAGAAACCATTATAAACACTAAATGGTGATGGATGGGATGATTCAATAATTAAATGATAATTATTGGTTATTAATGCTTTTTTACCGCGTGCAAAATTTCCCCACAAGATAAAGACAATTGGATCTTCTCTTAAATTTAGCACTTTTATAATATAATCAGTTAAAAGACTCCAACCTAAATCTTTATGACTATTCGGATGATCTTTTATAACTGTTAAAGCAGAATTTAAAAGTAAAACTCCTTCCCTAGCCCATTTAGTTAAATCTCCACAATCTGGAGATTTAATATTTAAATCATTTTCTAGTTCCTTAAAAATATTTTTTAAGGATGGGGGAAGTTTTATTCCTTTTTGAACAGAAAATGATAAACCATGAGCTTCTTTTTCTCCGTGATAAGGATCTTGTCCCACTATAACAACTTTAACTTCTTTATATGGAGTAAGGCTCAAAGCATTAAAAATATAATCTTTAGGTGGATATACAATATTTTTTTCATATTCTTTATTAATAACATCCATGAATTTTTCAAATCCTGAACTTTGCCATACTACTTCTAATACTTGATTCCAGTCATTATTAAACATGCTTCTCACCTTTTAAGTATTATAGCATAAATAAAATAGAAGTTTAAAACTTCTATTTAGTTCCAAAGGTATTATTAATCAGTCAAATTTAAAGAAATCTTACCACTAAATATACCTTTATCTATATTATTCATATTTTCTTCGGTCTCTTCCAACCAGACTGTTAATTCATATTCTTGAATACTATTAGCTTCTATCATTAAATCAGAAGCTAAATTAATACTATCACTAAAAGTATCAAAATTCCCTTCACTAATAACCATCTTATCTTTAATTAATTGCCATTTAAATTCTGGAACTTGTAGTTTCGAACTTAAGGTTAATTCACATAAAGATAAATTATAGGTTAGATAATGTTTATTATTACCACTTTTTACTTTGAAAGTCTTCTTTTTTGCTTCTCTATCTATAGTATTTGCTTTGGTACAAACCATATCAGTACTATTAATGTATTCATCTTTTTCCGTTATTAAATCTATATCTAAGATGTTTCTCGTTTGGGTTAACATTTCCTGTTTTTTTATATCATTATCTTTAAAATAGGCATATGAAACAACAATGACAACAGGTATAAAAATTGCCATAAACTTTAAAAAATTACACTTGGATTTTTCTATATTTAAATCATTCATAGCCTAGTACATAATATTATTTTCAATTGCCCAAGGAATAAAATGATCCTTAATGGCAGTAGCTAGCATTGATTCGTCCTCACCTAAAGTATACCACCTATATTCCAAAATTTCATCATTTGGCAACAATTTGACATCAATTTCTTTATTAGCAAGCATCATATGCATTTCTATATTTAAATTTGGATCAGATAAAGCCGGTTCTCTGAAACATAGAATTTCTTCTAATTCATCTTCTCTTATTTGAAAGCCATTAGCTATTTCCTCACTGATTTCTCTTACAGCCGCTTCCTTATAAGTTTCCCCAAGTTCTACTCCGCCACCTACTAATGTAAATTTTCCCTTTTTAGCACTTCTTTGTGACATGCTAATTAATAATTTTCCTTCTTTAACAAATGCTGTTCCTACAACCGGAAGATACTGCTTTTCCATACTACCTCACTTATGATATGTTTCATTATTAAGTATTTTAAAACTGCGATAAATTTGTTCTAAAAGGATAGCTCTAAATAAGCCATGAGGAAAAGTCATTTTTCCAAAAGAAATTCGTTTATCACATTTAGTAATTACTTCACTGTTTAAACCATCGGATCCACCAATAATAAAATTAATATTTGCTTTATGCATTAAAGTTTGTTCTATAAACTTAGCAAATCCTACGGACCCAAATTCTTCCCCATTAATATCTAAAGCAACATTGTAAGCATTTTCTATTTTTTTAATAATTTTTTCTGTTTCTAATTTGGGGTTACTGTCAGGTATTTCCAGAATTTCTAGTTTATGATACTTGTTAATTCTTTTACAATAATCATCTATCATATTAACCAGATATTGTTCCTTTATCTTACCTACTACTATTAATCTTATCATATTTTGGTCCTTTCGGTGATTTCAAGTTGCTTAGCTGTGACAATATTTGTAAACTCAATATTTTCTTGAGAAAAATATTCTTTGATATTTTCCATAGCCATTTCGGGAGTATTATTTTCTTCACTAAGATGGGCCAAAATAATTTTTTGAGTATTTGGTCCAATTAACTTACTTAAATAATAAGAAGCTGATTGATTTGAAAGGTGACCAACATCACTTAGTACTCTTTGTTTTAACCATTTAGGATACTTACCATGTAAAAGCATTTCGATATCATGATTGCTCTCAAAGATATAAAGATTCTTATTACATAACTTATCAAAATATTTTTTATTTAAATATCCAGTATCGGTTATTATTACAACCGAAGAATTTTCTTCTGTAATGATATAACCCCTACTGTCAATTGCGTCATGACTAGTAGGGATTGATTCAATTTTTAAATTATTTATTTCTAAATCATCTTCTAAAAATATTACTTTGTCATATTCTTTTAGAACTGTTAAATCTTTTAACATTTTTTTGGTAACAATAACGGTTGGATGATATTTTTTTATTAAAGTTGGTAAAGCATTAATATGATCAGAATGGGTATGCGTAATAATAATATAATTAATATCTTTAAGTAAAACTTCAACTTCTCTTAGTTTGGCATCTAAATATTTCATGTTCATTCCGACATCTACTAGAAATAAATTGTCTTTGGTTTTAACTAAAGTTGAGTTACCCTTAGATCCACTTGCAAGTACTGTTACTTCCATATTATCACCTAACAATTATAGAATTTCTTACATGGATCAACAATAGCACCAAGATTGTTTCTAATCTCAAAGTGTAAGTGTGTCCCAGTGGATCTACCAGAATGTCCCATATTACCAATTACTTGTCCACGTTTTACAAAATCTCCTACTTTAGCTTTAATATCTTTAGTTAAGTGAGCATATATGATCTTATAAGCTCCGTCTGAAGTTTGAACTGTCACTTTATTCCCGAAACCACCACCACAATTATCACGATAACCAGAACCAGATGATGCGCAACCGTTATTAGCTTCTATTACTACTCCATCGGTAGCAGAATAGATTGGTGAACCAAATCCTGCTCCAGAAATATCAAGACCATTATGATAATCACCCCATCTAGGTGATACATAACTGGTAATGGTACATGGATTAACGGTCGGCCATATCCACGAGCTATCAGCGCTTGTATAATATTGGAACCCATATCCGCTATTACTTCTAATACCACGGGAAATTATTTTATTGATTACTGGTTTAATTTCAAAAGATAAAGCATGATTAATAACCAGATTATGGATTTCACCATTTTTATATAAAACTTTTTCAGTAACTCTAGTTACTCCATCTGATCCAGTTTGAATTACTTTTTGGGTACCATAATAAGCTTCTTCATCATCAATGTATTCCGTTTTGAAACGATATACTAAATCTTCAACAACGTGCATTTCCGCAACTATGGTAACTAATGGCTTAATTAAACCGATGTTTACTATTTGACCAGGTGTCAAAATAATATTTTCACTAGTAAATTGAGGATTTACTATTAAGAATTCCCCAACAGATAGTTTATTATTGTGCGCTACAGTCCTGATATCATCACCTTGTTTAATTTCATAAGTATCTTGTTTTTCTAAAGTTCCAAACAATAAATATTTACTTATATCATTTGCACTGGTAAATATTTGAGAATCAACACTTATGAAATTTTCTTTAATAGCTATTTTTTCTTCCCAATAAATAGTTTCAATGTTAGATCCTATTTCAACTATTTCTAGTTGACTTTCAGTAGCATATAATTCAAATTCTTTTGAGCCAACAAAAGCTTTAATAACATCTTTAAAAGCTTCTTCAAAGTCTTCTTTTTTTAGAACATTTATATTAATATTTTCTTTATTTTGACTTTCATCTTCACTATTTGGATAATCAATAACTACCGTATAACCATTAATAGTAAAAGGTTCTTTATCTTGAATTATTTCATATATTTCTTCTGAAGAAATAGCAACATCATTATAAGTATAAGTTGCTTTTATTTCTAAACCTCTTGGGGGATATACTTTATCGACATTATATTTTTCTTTAATTTGCTTTTGCTTTTGATCAATTAGATCCAGAAGTTCTTTATCTGAATTAATATATCCGACAGTTTCACCATTTAAATAAACACGATAAACCTCGCTTGGTGTTCCTTCCCCTTGGGCGTTAATACCCACAAAAAAAACAAATATTCCAATAATAATTGAAAGAAAGAATCCTAGAATATTACTTTTGACATTCATTATTTTTCCTCGCTTGTTTTTAAATAGTTTCTGAAATTACTCATACTTCTTTCAAATAGTAACTCAACTGTTCCAGTGCTACCGTTACGATGTTTACCAATAATTAGTTCAGTTAATGAAGTATTATTACTCTCTTGAGCAGTTTTATTATAATAATCATCACGATATAATAACATAACAATATCAGCATCTTGTTCAATAGAACCAGATTCTCTTAAATCACTCATTAAAGGTCTTTTGTTTTCTCTTAGTTCGACGCTACGAGAAAGTTGGGCTAAGGCTATAACTGGTACTTTTAATTCCATGGCCATAGTTTTTAATGATCTTGATATTTCTGATACTTCTTGTTGACGATTACCGGCATATCTAACGCTTCCTTCAATTAATTGCAAGTAGTCGATTATGACCATAGATAAACCTTTATCACTGGTTGCAAGCCTGCGACATTTAGCTCTTATTTCTGAAACAGTCATGCCTGAAGCATCTTCAATATATATTTCAGTTTCACCTAGCTGACTCATAGCTTCATTGACTTTTTTCCAGTCATTATGCTCTAGTTTGCCGGTTTTAAGTTTATTCATGTCAATAGATCCAGTTGCGGCTATCATACGTAGAGCAAGTTGTTCAGCACTCATTTCCATATTAAAAACTGCTACTGGTTTTTTAGTATGTAACGCTGAATTAACTGCTAGATTTAAACCAAAAGCAGTTTTACCCATAGCTGGTCTAGCGGCTATAATGATAAGTTCATTTTCATGAAAGCCACTAGTTATTTTATCTAAATCATAAAATCCACTTGGTACTCCGGTAATATCTGCTTGGTTTTTAGCTAATCTTTCTAGATGTTCTTGGGTATTTCGGATGACTTCGCCTATCGATTTAAATTCACCAGCTTTACGAGCTTTAGTGACGGCAAATATTTTCTTTTCCGCATCATCAATAATTTCATTAGTATTTTCTTCTTCATTATAAGCATTTTTACAAATTAGATTAGTTACTTCAATAAGTTTTCTTCTTAAAGCTTTTTCTCTAACAATATCAATATAATAATCAACATTGGCAGCCGTAATAACGGAATCGATTACTTCACTTAAATATTCAATTCCACCTATAGTATTAATACTACCTTTTTTCTCAATTTCATTTTTAACAGTAGCTGAATCTAGCGGTATTTTATGTTCGTGTAATTCGTAAATTGCTTCAAAAATACGGCGATTTGCTTCAATTAAAAACATATCTGGAATAAGTTCTTCACAGACTTTATCTAAGGCATAGCCGGTTAGAAAGGCAGAGCCTAGTACTGCCATTTCTGCTTCACTATTTTGGGGCAATTTACGTTCGATCATTTTTACACCTCTTCAACAACTATTACTGCATTGGCGATTACTTTTTTATGCAGATTTATTTCTACAATATGAGTTCCTAAGGAATCTATCGCATGTGTTAATTTAATTAGTTTCTTGTCTATTTTAATATCTTTTTTAGCAAACTCTTCAGCTATTTGTTTACTAGAAACTGAGCCAAACAGTTTACCTTCCTTACCAGTTTTTAACTTAAATGTAAGATTCATTTTTTCAATTTTTGCTTTTAAGATATTTGCTTCTTTAATTAGTTCTTGTTCTTTTTCTTCTTTTTCTTGTAGTTCTTTTTCTAAATAAGTTTTACTACCAGATGTATACTTAATAGCTAGTCCTTTCTTAATTAGAAAGTTTTGAGCATAGCCATCACTGACATCTGCTATTTCATCTTTTTTACCAACGTTTTTAACATTTTGGAGTAAGATTACTTTCATAAAACATACCTCCTAGGTACAATTATTATATCAAAGTATGAAAAAAAAAGATACTTTTTACTGTATCTTATATATTATCTAAATACATGACATTAATATCTACTGGTCCAGCTATTCCGGGTATTTTTCCATTATTGGTTAACTGCCACATTAAGTACTTTTCCTGATAATTAGTTTTATTTATGTAATGGGCTAACCATACTGGATAATGATGTTTATTTTCCCAAAAATTTTCCAGATAGGTTTTACTACTATAAAGCATTCCTTGATAACCATGTTCTTTAACTGTTTTAATAAAAGTATCAGCCATTTCATTTAGGGTATATAAGCTAAACTTATATTCGCGAAATTTAGAAAAATCTTCCCAGTCAAAGGCAATAGACAAATCTAGAGATTGTCCATTTAGCTCATTTATAATCCATAAAGCTTGATTGATAGCTTCTTCCTTATTAGCAGATATTGTATAAAAATATACCCCTACTTTTAAACCGGCAGCTTTAGCTTTTTCAAGGTTTTCTTTAAAATAACTGTCGAGTTTTGATTCACCAATACTTTTGCTTTGAAAACCTAATCTAATCATCACAAAGGAAGCACCCGCTTTTTTTACTTCGTTAAAGTCAATCGTTTCTTGCCAGCTTGAAACATCTATCCCAAACTCTACATTACCTTTTTTATTATCTTCTATAACTTTAGAAAATTCCAGTGGTTCTTTTTCTGTGGGTTTGCTTTTTTCAATTTTTTCGGCAACATTAACGGTTAAATTTCTGATCGTTTCATTACCACTCTGATCAGTAATTTTCATCTCAATATCATATTTTCCTATTTGTGACGAATCAAATGTTCCGATAATTTCACATTTAGGATCAGTATCATAATTATCTCCATAGATTAATGAATCACAAAAATTAGGATTAGTGTTTTGTTCTATAGTCTGGTTCGTTCCAGCATAAACAAAAGGTTTAGTTTTATCAACAACACTTACAAAAAAATCTCCATTATAATCTTTATCATTATATTTATATTTTATTTTAAATTTATTTTGACCGATTTTATCTGGAAATATTTTATAGTTTTCACTAAGAATTTGAACGTTACTGTTTTCAATTAAGTCTAAAAACATTATTTCTTCATAAACTGCTATTTCACTTGAAAAAGACAGAATTACATCATCTGGTATTTCTTTTTGACAGCCACTTAATAAAAAAATTAAACTACCAATTAATATTTTATAAAACCTCATAATAGTATTATAGCAAAAAAAAAGATATAAATTATATCTTTTATTTTACGTATGGAATAAGTGCCATAAAACGTGCTCTTTTAACTTGTGTAGCAATATATCTTTGATGTTTCGCACATGCTCCAGAAGCACGTCTTGGAACTATTTTTCCTTTTTCATTGATGTATTTGCTTACTATCATAGCATCTTTATAATCAACGCTTTTTCCAGCGCACATTTGACATATTCTCTTCTTTTTACGATGAAATTCAGCCATCATAATCCTCCTTTAAAATGGTAAGTCGTCGTCACTTAAAACTACTTCAGATCCAAAATCCTTAAAGGGATCTTCACTGATATCAGAAGTTTCGATTGGACTTTGTTCTATATTGTAATCTGGTGCTCCATTTGGAACTGTACCATTATTGTCACCTTTATTGCTTAAGAATGTAACATTATCAGCTACAACTTCAGTAACATATCTTTTAGTTCCATCTTGAGCATCATAACTTCTAGTTTGAATTCTACCGGTTACTCCAACAAGAGTACCTTTTTTACAATACTTAGCACAGTTTTCAGCTTGTTTATTCCATAATACTACGGAAATAAAATCAGCTTCTCTTTCTCCTGCTTGGTTAGTAAAACGTCTATTAACTGCTACAGTAATAGTTGTTGTTATGTTACCACTAGCAATTGTTCTAAGTTCAGGATCTTTGGTAATTCTACCAACTAAACTAACGTTATTCATATTTTACTCCTCATCTAATCTTATAATTAAATGTCTAATGATATTTTCATTAATTCCTGCTTTACGATCAAATTCAGCAATAGATTCAGGATTCGCTTCGCAACTAAAGACAAAATAAAAACCACTAATTTCTTTTTTTATAGGATAAGCAAGATCTTTACGGCCCATGTCTCTTTCATCAATAATCTTACCTTTCATTTCAGTAATAATTGATTTTAAAGATTTCATAGCTTCTTTAACTGCTGTTTCCTCAATAGTAGTTTTTACAATAACCATTATTTCATATTTATTCATTTTTCTTCCCTCCTTCTGGTCTAAACGGCTTGATTTAAAATCAAGCAAGGAGCCTATAAAAGCTCTGCAGGTATTATAGCATACCACTTAAGTATATGCAAATAAATTAATTAGACATTAAAGCGGAAATAACAGAGATCTCCATCTTTCATAATATACTCTTTTCCCTCTAAACGAACTTTCCCGGCTTCTTTAACTTTGATTTCTGAACCATATTCTTTAAAGTCTTCAAATGACATGACTTCAGCCTTAATAAATCCTTTTTCAAAATCACTGTGGATAACGCCTGCGCATTCTGGTGCTTTCATTCCTTTTTGAAAAGTCCATGCTCTACATTCATCTTTACCAACCGTAAAGAAAGTTGCCAAACCTAGTAAATCATATGTTGCGTATATTAGTTTATCTAGCCCGCTATTTAATATACCTAAATCAGCTAAAAATTGTTTTTTATCCTCATCATTTAACTCAGCTAGTTCACTTTCAATTTTGGCACTCATAACAATAACCGAAGCATTTTCCTTTTCCGCATATTCTGATACTACTTTAGTATATTGATTATATCCAACTATGGCATCTTCCTCACTAACATTAGCCATATAAATAATTGATTTTAAAGTTATAAATGAAAAGTTTTTTAATAGTAGAATTTCATCAGAAGATAATTCTATTCTTCTAAGCGGAATATTTTTAAGTAAACTGTCTTCACATTTTTTTAGTAATTCATATTCCATTACTTCTTTAGGATCTTTAGACATACTAACTTTTTTAGCAATCTTACCTAAACGATTTTGAACTATTTCTAGATCAGCCATGATAAGTTCCGTATTGATAATTTCAATATCTCTTATGGGATCAACAGCACCTTCAACGTGAATAATATCAGAATCATCAAAACATCTGACTACTTCAACTATCGCATCTACTTCTCTAATATGAGATAAGAATTTATTACCTAAACCTTCACCTTCAGATGCGCCTTTTACTAGTCCGGCAATATCCGTAAATTCATAAGTCGTAGGAATAGTTCTTTCCGGAAGATAAATATTTTCTAAATATTCTAATCTCGCATCTGGAACAGTTACTACTCCAACATTTGGATCAATGGTGGCAAAGGGATAATTTGCTGCTAAAATATTCTTCTTTGTTATGGCATTGAACAAAGTACTTTTTCCAACATTTGGTAAACCTACAATTCCAGCTTTTAACATATCATCACTTTCTTTCAATCGGTAGTATAACACATAATAAAAAGGCTTACTAGCCTTTTTAACTTGCTTTTTGGGTTAAATGAACAGTTACAGATTCTTTTTTGGTTCCTCTGATATATTCTATTTTTACTTTATCTCCAATATTATATTTATATAAATAATATTTCAACTTAGCTGAGGATGGAACATCATAGTTACCAAATTTGACAATAACATCACCTTTTTCAAAGCCTGCTTCAGCAGCTGGACTTCCCGCTTGAACATAAGCAATAACCGCTCCACTTGTTATCGAAGAATCAATGGTTATACCATATTGTAGTTTTAAAGTTTCTGTTTCTGTTACATTTAGAGTTCCTACTCCTAAAACTGGTCTTTCAATCTCTTTATTCTCAGCTAACTGATTAGCATAATTTAAAGCATCTTCAATCGGAATAGCAAAACCAATTCCTTCAATACCACTACTTACTAGTTTCATATTAGTTACCCCAATTACTTCTCCATTAGAGTTCGCAATTGGTCCACCACTGTTACCAGAGTTAATAGCTGCATCAGTTTGTAATACACTCATTACCCAGTTAGCCACTCCACTATTACCAGTACTTACTTCCACAAGACGATCTTTACCACTTAGAACTCCTCTAGTGATGGTCCATGAATATTCTGAATCAAGAGGAGCGCCTATGGTAAATAGAGTATCTCCTAAACGAGCCTTTTCACTACTACCTAATTTAGCTACCGAAATGATTTTGTCCTTATCTATTGAAAGCACAGCAATATCGGCATAAACATCTTGACCAACTAGTTTAACTTCAAAAGATTTACGATTGGTAAACATGACTTTAACTTTAGTAGCACCAGTTACAACATGAGCGTTAGTAATAATATATGCTTTGTTGCCTTCCGTCTTATAAATAAATCCTGTTCCGCTACTAGCTAATTTATCATTTTTAAATGCTCCTACAACCACAACGGCATCATATAATTTTTCAACAGCATCAGCTATTCCATTATCAACAACCGTTGTTTCTTTTTCTACCTTATTAATAACCGTTTGAGAAAACCAACCCCATTTATAATTGCCATAATAAGCCCCTGCACCACCTAATATCATGCTCGCAATAACAATTATTAAAAGTACTAAACTATTTTTACTTTTCTTCATTAATATCACTCCTTATATATTTAGTAATTCTTTAAAATTGGTGGGAATACCCATGACATCTAAAACTTTCCCTATTTGAATAGTATTTAATTTACCTGTCAAGATATTTATTTCATAACTTATTTCATTCATTAATAATCTGAATTCATCTTCTCTTAATAATTGTTTTAATATAATTATCAAAGCAAAAAAATCGTTTTTGCCATAAATATAATCACCATCCATCAAAGGAATATTTAAAGCATAATGATACTTTGTATCTTCAATACTTCTTTGGGTCCTGTGATTATATAAAATATCTTCATGAGCACATAAATTACGGAAATTTGCGAGCATCGGCATATAATCACTTAGATTTTCAACACTAATACTATATATTTTAGCAATAGCCTCTTGATCTTCTCTTTTCATGATTAAGAATAACTCACTAATAATACCAAAAGACAAAACTTTAACAACAACCCACATAGGAATATAACCATAATTATTAATATAGTGACTAGTTGCTGAATGCTGGCCGCCATTTACTCTAATTTGTCTCTTCATTTTTTTT
>CAYQDO010000011.1:24424-28697 GCA_964416365.1 uncultured Muribaculaceae bacterium
TAACTTGGCGCGATCTATCCGGATTCGTAGTAAAATTTGAGGCTTTTAGATAATCAGGTTCCCGATATCCATATTTTTTAGATAACTGATAAGAAAAAATACTTTTCATATTATTTTCTACTATTAGTAAGTTTTTAAATATAATATTTCTTACTTGCCTATCAAAGTTAAATACTGCATATAATTCACGAAAAGTACTTCCCGTGATGAAACTACGATCTCTAGGACTTTTTAAAAATAAATGACGATAGCCACTGACAAAAAAATAATTTTCTCTGATCAGTATGTCTTTGGCAAAATCAATATCATCAAAAATCATTCCTTTATTTTGTAATATCAGAATTTGCTCATCGATTGTTTTAAATACCTTGACTGCCATGGCCTCACCTATTCTAAAATTATAACATAAAAATTTCTAAAAAAATACTGTTTTGTGAGTAGGCAAAAAAAATTAATTATAGTATTTTATAATTGCAGAAGCTATTATTTGAACAAATTTATCCTGATATTCAGCACTTTGCAGATTCTTTCTTTCCTGAGAATTAGATATGAAGCCACATTCTATTAAAACTCCTTTGACATTTAATTTGGGATACATATAATTGGAACTACTGTTTATTTTAATAACTCTTTTGGTATTTAAATTATTATTTAATTCTTCTTGAATAAACTGGGCTATTACTTTATTTTCTTCAAAACTATTTAAATAAAAAACCTGGGGTCCATAGTATTTAGCATTACTATAATAATTAAGATGAATACTTAAATACATATCAGCATCACTGTTATTTATTAATTTGATGCGATTATCAAAATCACTTTTTTTACGATATAAAGCATTTGGTCTTGATAAATCATAGTCTTCTTCTCTGGTCATGATTACAGTAGACCCATTTTTTTCCAGTTCTTTTCTTAACTTCAAACTGATAGCTAGATTAATATCATCCTCATAAACCAGGTTATAACTAGCCCCATTATCAACACCACCATGTCCTGGGTCAATAGCAATAATTTTACCAATTAATGGATAAGTAAGATTATTAGCATCTACTTTAAATATCGTTAAGATGAAAAACCAAATTGAAATAAATGAAACTATAAAAATTCTTTTCATAATAAAATATATTCTCAGTAAAAAAAAATAAACTATCAAGTTTATTTTTTACTTTCTTTTAACTTAGCAATTTTTTCATATAACTCTTTACGGCCATTTAAGATATTAGACATTGGTTCATTACATGCATAAGTAACTAAACAGTCAGCAAGTAATCCTGAACAGTTAACTCTTCTAAACCATGCCCTTTCTGAAGCTCCTTCTGGAGCATCCGTAAAGTTAGAACAATAAACTCTAGTTAACAAACCTTCTTCATAAGCTTTATCAAATTGTTCAAGACCTTCCGTAAATAAGGCAAAGGTAGTCATTACCCAAATCTTAGCAGGATTTTTATTTTTGATTTTCTTAAGTATCTCAATAATACTTCCCCCACTAGATATCATATCATCAATGATTAAATACTCTCCTTGATCAATATCTTTACCTAAATAAACATGTTCAGCTATCGGATTTTTACCATTCTCATCTACTTTAGAATAATCTCTTCTTTTATAAAACATTCCAATGTCTGAGCCTAACATACCAGAATAAAATCTGGTTCTTCCCATTGCACCTTCATCAGGAGATATAACAATTAATTTATTATAATTGATATCTTCATTTTGCACAAAATTAGAAAGCATCGGATCAGTAGGAATGACATTATCAAAAGGTATCAAAGGGATCGCCTGTCTTACATCAACATTATGGGCATCGAAAGTTGTAATACATTTTACGTTCATGTCTTGTAATTCTTGAAGGGCGAATGCACAATCTAGGGATTCCCTGCCATTTCTTTTATGTTGCCTACCAGAATATAAAATAGTTTCTATCGCTGTGATTTCTAAAGCATTCCCACAGGCCGCCGAAATAACCCTTTTTAAATCCTGAAAAAGTTCATCTGGCATTTTAGTATGCATTGCACCATATGCCTTATATTGGATACTATGATTGCAAACATCAGTAATAATATAAAATCTTTTACTTCTGACGGAATTAATTAATTTAGCTTTTCCCTCACCATTACCGAATCTTGTTAGTTCAACATCGATAAAGTTTTCTTCAGTAAAACCATGCTCTTTAATTAATTTCTTTTTGACTGATATGCCCAGCTCTTCAACCGTATCCATAAATAAAATACGAACATTATCTCGGAACTTTTTAGGAACCACCATTACCACACCTTCTCTATTCACCATAATTATAACTCTCAAACTTTTTTAATCAAGCGCTTTTAACTATATTACGATTTTTATTAATTACTTCAAAACTGTCTGTAATAGATATAAATGCTTTAGGATCTATTTTTAAAATTCCTTCTTTTAAAATATAGTAATTTTTGGTATCCATAACCGTCATTAAAATTTTAGTTTTATGTTTACTATATCCGCCTTTTACAGTAAATTCAGTTAAATCATTTTTTAATTCTTCCATAATATATTTTTTTACTTCATCAACTTTGGTTGTAATAATAAAGAAATTTTTGCTTGAGCTAATACCTACTTTTGATTTAGTAGTCATATATCTTACCGTGACAATAACTATAATGGTGTAAACCATACTTTCAAAGCCAAACAAGATTAGTGTTAAAAGAACAACTATACCTTCAAGGATGTATGAAATTAAATGACTACGATAGATTGTTACACTATTGACAATATCCTGAATGATATCTAATCCTCCAACATTTTTTCCTTCTTTATAAATAATTCCATAACCAAGCCCAGTGATAAAACTTCCTGCTATCACCGAAATAATTTTTTCACTTTCAAGTATTAAATAGTGATCAAAACAGGTTTCTAAATAGATAAATAATGGAATTAGTATGCCCGGCCAAACATATTCTTTTGGTTTAGTGTTACCTAATGTGCATAAACTAACAATTATTAAGAAAAAATTAATAATACTTAAAAACAAAGCCGGATCATAACTAGTTTTAATATTTATTAAAGTGGCAAAACCAAAAATACCATTAGGAACAATATCATAAGGAAGAAAAAAGATATTGTAAGATAAGGCAATTAATAAGCTACCTATTATGACTTTAATTATTTTTTTCATTTCTCTCAACTACCCTTAAATATTCTTTCATAAATGGAAATATATCCCCATCAAGCACGGCATCAGTATCTGATGTTTCATAACCACTTCGGACATCCTTAACTAATCTATATGGTTCTAAAGTATAATTACGAATCTGACTACCGAAATTAATATTTTGATTGCCTTTTAAACTATTTAATTCATTATTGTGTTTTTCTTCATTAAGTTGTTCTAATTTACCAACAAGAATTTTCATAGCAATTTCTTTATTTTTAATCTGACTTCTTTCATTTTGGCAGGTTACAACTATTCCAGTAGGAATATGAGTTAATCTTACCGCAGAATCTGTGGTATTAACTCCTTGCCCACCTTTTCCACTACTACGGTAAACATCTGCTCTGATATCCTCAGGCTTGATGATAACACCACTGATATCCTCTATCTCGGGTATAATAGAAATCGCGGCAAAAGAAGTATGTCTTCTTGCACCTGAATCAAAAGGACTGATACGTACTAAACGATGGACTCCCTGTTCTCCTTTAAAATAACCATAGGGATATTTACCGGAAATTTTAATGGTTGCACTTTTTATTCCGGCTTCTTCACCTTCTTGAATATAAATTTCTTCGTAAGTGTAATTATTTCTATTACAAAACTGTTCATACATTCTAAGTAACATTTCCGCCCAGTCTTGAGCTTCTGTACCACCTGCTCCCGGATGGATCTCTAAATAACAATCATTTGCGTCATATTTTCCATTTAAAAGCGTAGCAAGTTCTAAACCTTCAATTCTATCATTAATATTTTTTATATTTTGTTCTATTTCATTAACTATATCTAGTTCATTACTCATTGTTAATAATTCCTGATATTCAGTTAATTCATTTTGAATACTTTCAAAATTTTCAATTACTTTCTTTAAATTTATAAGTTCTGAATTAATTTTGTTTCCTTCACTCGGATTATTCCATATATTAGAATCATTTAGTTTTTCTTCTAATTCTTTGATTTTATTTTTTTTACTTTCCGGGTCAAAGAGACCTCCCTAGAAAATCTACTCTTTCTCTAAATTCATCTATTTTATTTAAAAGTTCATCTACTGGCATTTTTCATGCACCTCTATTTTTATTATAACAT
>CAYQDO010000012.1:0-14263 GCA_964416365.1 uncultured Muribaculaceae bacterium
AAACTGAACCTGAAATAGACGAAGAAGAAAACAAGGATAATAATTAAAAAATTATTATCTTTTTTATGTCAAAATTATCAAATTATGTTTTTATTTATAGGAAAAGTCAAAGGTAAAATATAATATAAAGTCAATTTTATGGGAATTATTTTATTAACAAGATAAAAGAGATTTAAACATAAAATTAAATAACGTAAGAGGTTAGTAGTAGTATTTTAGTCTCGGATTTGATATAATACTTATGCTACTAAGGAGTGATAAAAGCATGACATTAATGTCAATGTGGGGGATAATAACTAAAATAATAGATATTGGTATTGTATGGTTAATGTTCTATTATTTATTAAAGAATTTGCGTAATAACGTAAAGTTAGTCCTAATTTTTAAGGGAGTAGCAATCATTGTAGTTATAAAAATTATTAGTAATTTATTAAATTTATATACTATTGGTTTACTACTTGAATATGTTATTTCTTGGGGACCTTTAGCTTTAATTATTATATTTCAACCAGAGATTAGAGCTGTCCTTGAATCAATTGGACGTAGTCAGCTTCTAGGGCGTCATAAAGTATTAACAGTTGATGAACGCGAAAGAGTTGTTTATGAAATAATGAATGGTGTTGAGTATTTAAAAAGAAATCGCATTGGAGCTTTAATTGTAATTGAAAGAAATGTTTCATTACAAGAATATATTGCGCCAGCTCAAAAAATATATGCCGATATTACGGCACCATTACTTGAGGCTATCTTTATGCCACCAAACCCTCTTCATGATGGTGGTGTCATAATTCAAGGAGATAAACTTACTTGTGCTGGGGCTGTATTTAAGACTAGTATGAATCCTAATATTAATAAAAAGTTAGGAACTCGTCATCGTGCGGCTTTAGGAATAGCTGAAGAAACTGATGCGATAGCTTTAATTGTTTCAGAAGAAACCGGTCGTATAAGTGTCTCAGTTGATAGTAACTTACATTATAATCTGACATTAGAAGAATTTAAAATGTTATTACTTGATGAATTAAAACCAAAGATGGAAGTCTTCTATGATGCCGATGAATATGATGAAGAAGATAAAGAAGGTGATCTAGATGAATAAGATCTTTAAACCTTTCATAGCTTTCTTTAAAGGAATCTATAATATAATTGATAAATTAATTGTTATACCAGTTAGTCGAGTTATTTACAGAATTAGTGAAATATCTAAAAATAATAGTGGTCGTTTTGAAAAGGTTTTAAATCGTCCTAATATTTTGATATATGTTTCTTTATTTTCAGCTATTATTATCTTTTTACTGATTGATTCTAAGGCAATTAATTTAGTAACAGAAGAAGCGGAAATAATATCTGGTCAACCTATTAAAATTATCTATAATGAAGAAGCATATGTAGTTGAAGGAGTACCAGAAAGTGTTGATATTACTTTAATTGGTCGTAAAAGCGATTTGTATTTAGCAAAACAATTAGGAGAGCATGAAGTAGTTTTAGATTTAAGTGGTTACTCTACCGGACAATATAAAGTCAAATTAAAGTATAATCATAACATTGAATCAGTCAATTATAAACTTGATCCAAGTACTTTAACTATTAAAATAAGTGAAAAGGTTAGTGCTGTAAAATCTTTAACTTATGATTTACTTAATAAAGATAAATTAGATAGTAAATTATCAATCAAAAATGTCGAATTAGATCGTAACGAAGTTATTGTTAAGGGTTCAGCTGAAGCTTTAGAAACAGTTTCTAGTGTAAGAGCATTAATAGACTTAAAAGCAGCCAGTTTAACCGAAAAAGGGACATTTACCATTGATTCTATTATGTTAGTTGCTTATGATAATAATGGTACTAAGATTAACAATGTAGAAATAGTACCTAGTAAGCTTAGTGCTTCTGTGGAAGTAGATTCATATTATGCTGAATTACCTATTAAAATCGTTACTACCGGAACACCAACTGTAGGATATGCTATTTCTAGTGCAATTTCATCCATTACTAAAGTTGGAGTTTACGGAGATCAAAGTGTTATTGAAAATCTATCTTATATTGAAGCCGTAATTGATATTGATGGTTTAAGTACCAATAAAAACTTCAATGTAACCTTGAATAAACCAGCTGGTGTTAGATACATGACTGAAACAACAATGACTATTGCTGTTTCCATGGATCAAGAAATTAGCCGTGAATTTAGCAATATTAAAATTGAATCAATCAATTTAGGAAATAATTATATTGTTAATGCTTTAAGTGAAAGTGATAGTGAAATATCAGTTGTAGCTAAAGGTGTAGCTTCAGTTCTTAATGATATTGATATGTCGATGATAAAGGCACAAATAGATTTAAGTGGCTATGGTATAGGAACTCATGAAGTACCAGTTAAAGTATCAATTGATGATATTCGGATTTCTTTGATACCGAAAGTTACAACGGTGAAGGTTAGAATCATGGCAAAAAGTAGTTAAAACTACTTTTTTTCATGGTTTTATGATATATTATACTAGGGAGTGCATATGAAGAATAAAGGGTTTACATTAGTTGAAGTTATATCAGTAATTATAATTTTATCGGGAATTATCTTAATCGCAATTCCTAGTTATAATACGGCTTCATATGCTATTAGAAAAAGCAGTTATGAAAATAAAGTTAATGTTATTAACTCCGCAATGCTGAAGTTTGCCAAACTGCACTTAATAGATGAAATAAAACCAACTGGGCAAACTTGTACCAATCAACTGAATTGTTGCAGAGAATATGATTTATATCAGTTTTTATTAGAATATGGAATATATCCTGCTGAAGAAACTGTTAATGGAGAAAGTATAGTAATAGATCCCCTTACTAATGAAAAATTAAACGGCTGTGTCCGCTTAACTTATGATGTTAATTCCTTTAGTTTAAAGGCTGAGTTTGTTAAGGATCGCATAATTAATACTGCATCAGACACTTGTAAAGGATGATAAGATGAAAAAAATATTGATGGTTATATTAGATGGTTTTGGTTTAAGAGAAGAAGAAAAAGGAAATGCTGTTAAAATGGCCAACATGGAGTATTTTAATAGTTTGTGGAATGAAAATCCTCATAGTACTCTAGAAGCTTCTAGAGATGCTGTCGGACTTCCTGACAATCAGTTTGGAAACAGTGAAGTAGGTCATGCGGCTATCGGTTTAGGTCATAAAGTAAAGCAACGCATAACCGTAGTTCATGAAGAAATAAATAATGATAAAATTAATGAAAATCAAGTTTTGAATGATTTAGTCAATCATTTGATAACTAACGATTCTTGTTTACATTTAATGGGATTAGTATCTGATGGTGGGGTTCATAGTCATCTAGATTATATTTTAAAATTAATTCCCATCCTAAAAAATAAAGGTGTTAAAAAATTAGCCTTTCACGCTATAACAGATGGTAGAGATACTGATCGTAATAAAAGTCTCACTTATCTTAATGAATTACAAAGAGTATTTAAAGAAAATGACTTAGGTTTTTTGGCTTCAGTCAGTGGCCGATATTATGCTATGGATCGTGATAATAAATATGATCGTACTTTAGCATATTATAATATGCTTATAAATGGTGTTGGTCTTAATATTCTTAGTTTAGAGACTGCTATAAAGAATTGCTATTTAAGAAATATTTATGATGAACATATTCCTCCTTTAAAATTACCGGGTTTTAACAAATTTGAAGAACATGATGCGCTGTTGTGGTTAAATTTTAGACAAGATCGCGCAAGGCAAATCTTAAATGCTATTACTAATCCAGAATTCGAAGGATTTAGAAATAAAATTATTAATAATTTTAAAGTCTACACTTTATTTGCCCAAGATGACATAGAGCATGTTACTCCTTTATTTGAATATGATGAAGAAAGTTTATATCCAATAGGTGAATATTTCTCTGATTTAGGATTAACTCAGGCTAGAATTGCTGAAACAGAAAAATATGCTCATGTTACCAAATTCTTTAATGCTGAAAAAAGCGCCAAATTTAAGGGTACTGATAATTTTTTAATATCTAGTCCAAAAGTAAGTACCTACGATCAAACACCTATGATGAGTGCTATCGAAGTTACTAATCAAGCAATTAAATGTTTAGAAAAAGATTATGATTTTATTTTAGTTAATTATGCTAATCCCGATATGGTAGGTCATACTGGAAACTTGGAAGCAACCATAGAAGCTTTACAAGGTTTGGATAATGAGCTGAAGAAATTAATCCAAGCCGCTGAGGATAATTTCTACAAAGTATTTATCTTAGCAGATCATGGGAATGCTGATACAATGCTTGATGAAAATGATAATATCGTAACTACCCATTCTTTAAATCCAGTTCCTTTCATAATTTTAGATAAGCATATCTTGTTAAAAGAAAAAGGAGAATTAACTAATGTTGCTCCAACTTTGCTTAATTATATGGATATTGCCATTCCAAAAAGTATGAAAGAATCTAAATCTTTAATTATTGAAGATATATAATTAATAGTTAATATAATAAAAAAGTGTAGTGAAAACTACATTTTTTTATCTTCATTTGGAAACATTTCTTCAACAATATCAGTTAATGTTTCTTTAGGATTTTGGCTTTCCTTAACTTTTTCAATAGCTTTTTCAAATAATCTTACATGTACTTCTTCATCTAAGATAATTCTTTGTAAAACACTAACAATATATGGATCCTGGATTTGAGATATCGTTTTTCGATAATTTGCTATAGCATCTAATTCATTTTGTAAATCAGCTTCTAGCTGCTTTAAAATATTATCCCCGTAAGTAATATACTCAGCTGTCCAGTAATTCTCCTCTGCGTAGTATTTAGGGTCTCCACCTAACATTTTAATAAGTTTACCTAAAATATCTAAATGCAGTGTTTCTACTAACGATATATTTTTTAACATATTGGCTATCTCAAAATCAACTGTTTCATTTACTAAATAGTGGTAAAAATACTGAGATAAAGAAGTAAACTCACTAATAAATCCAGCATAATCATTCATAAGTAGGGAAGCATATTCTAAGTTTTTTGCTTGTACTTTAATTGGTGGAAATGGTAATTCACTATGAAAAGTACTTAAATTATTGTTCATAAATTCTCCTTTTATTTAATCATATGAATTTTTATTAAAAAAATGAGTGTAAAGTAGGCTTTTTCCACATAGTAAAAAAAGTATTTAAAATTGATTTATTATATAATAATAATAGGTGATCATATGGACTACAATATATTAAGAGAGAATGACATCAGAGGAATATATCCAGGTCAAGTAAACGAAGAAGTGGCTAATACAATTGGTCAGGCATTTGGAACATATATATTAACTAAAAATAAAAATACTTGTCAAATTGGTCATGATAATCGTTTGAGTAGTGAAAGCCTTCATAATAAATTAATCGAAGGTATTTTAAGCACGGGTGTGAATGTTGTGGATATAGGACTATGTACAACGCCTTTATTTAATTTTTCGGCTCATAACTTAGAAATACCTTATGGTATTATGATCACGGCTAGTCATAATCCATCAAGTCATAATGGATTTAAAATTTTTGGAGAAAATTATTCTCATTTAGAACAAGACGAATTACAAATATTTTATAATTTTATAAAAAACAAGACTTTTAATAAAGGTAATGGGAATATCATTTATAAAAATTTTAAAGAAGAATATACCCAAATGTTAATTTCAAAGGCTAAAGCCAATCCGGAATTAAAAATGGTAATTGATACGGGAAATGGTACCCCTTCATTTTTAATAAAAGAAGTTTTTGATAAATTATTTAAGAATGTCACTTATTTAAATGATATAAGTGATGGAAGTTTTCCGGTTCATAATCCCGATCCAAATGAACCTGCTAATTTAGAAGAATTAATCAACAAGGTTTTGGATTTAAAAGCAGATATTGGACTAGCTTTCGATGGTGATGGGGATCGTTTAGGGGTCGTTGACGAAAAAGGTAATATTGTACCTACCGACACTTTAATAGGAATATATGCTGAAAATATTATTCCTACACTTGATAACAAAAAGGTTATTATTGATGTTAAATGTTCATCAGGATTGCCCAAAGAAATTGAAAGAGTTGGTGGCAAACCAATAATGCTTAAAAACGGATCAGCTTATTTGGAAAATGAAATGATTAATCAAAATTGTTTAGTTGGTGGAGAGTATTCCGGGCATGTCTTCTTTAGAGATGATTTTTTAGGTTTTGATGATGGAATATATGCTAGTATTCGATTATTAAATATTATTTCTGATACAAATAAAAAATGTTCACAGTTATATGAACATTTTGAAAAATATTATAGTACCCCTGAAATCAGAGTTAATGTCGATGATGATAAGAAATGGGAAATGGTTGAAACAATCAAAGAATATGCGTTAAATAAATATGATGATGTTTTAACAATCGATGGGGTAAGAATAAATTATCATGATGGTTTTGCCTTAATTAGAGGTAGTAACACTAGTGCTTATATTACCCTTCGTTTTGAAGCTCAAAATGAAGAAGAACTGGATTTAAGAAAAAGAGAGTTTCTTAATCTAGTTGAATACTATAAAAAGAACTGAGGATTATTAGGGTTTAAATAGTCCTTTTTTTCTGGTACTTTTTTAATATTATTAACTCTATTGTTTTTAATAGGCTCTTTCTTATTACCGTTTTGTTTTATTAAATTATAAGCTTTTCGAGCATTATTAATAAGTGGTCTAGTTTGTTGCCACAAAGGGATAATTTCTCTAGCTACACCTAAAGATTTTGAAATTCCTGATAAGAAAGTATTAAAAGTAAAATTAGGAGTTCCATGCATAAAAGAATCACCTATAATAATTATATGTCTAAAAACAAAAATGTTTAATATCACTTTTTTTTATGTTATAATATTTTTAGAATAGAAAAAGGAGGTTTAAATTAATGGCAACTAAAGAAATAAAGTCTAGTTCATTAATTAAAATTTTAAAACTTCCTTTTACAACTTTAATGTACTTTTTTTTAGGTTGTTATTATGTATTTTATGGGATTGTATCACCAATCAGAATCTTTTTTAAATTATTAGGTGATTCTATTTTTAAAGTTTATAAAAAACAAGAAGAAAAGAAAATTAAATTAGAAGATATAGCTCCAAATGAAGCTGTAAATTTAAATAATGAAGAAATTGAAGTAAAGGAAGAAGAAGTACAAGAAGAAAAACAACCAAAGGTAAATCGTTTAAAAGAATTCTATAATAATTTATCGTTTGTTAAAAAAAATAAAGAAAAAGATGAAAAAATAAGAGAAGCTTTACTAGATTCATTACAAGGAGATGCGGGTCGTAATGAAAAACCAGTAACATATCGTTACACAGCTATCAATAATGAAGGCAAAAAAGAAGTAAATACCTTTATAGCGTATTCAAAAATTGAAGTTTATACTTATTTAGAAAACGAAAAATACAAAGTACTTAAAATAGAAACTTCTAAATTAATTGATTTTCTATATGGACCCACTTCATTTAATGCGGGGAAATTTTCCAATAAAGATTTGATTTTTTGGCTTACTCAGTTATCAACTTATATTAAATCTGGTATTCCTCTTACTGATTCTATGCGAATCTTAAGTAAGCAAATGAGTAAAGATGCTGGTAAAAAAAGAATCTTTGATTCAATAATCTATAATTTAACTTTAGGAGAATCCTTTTCATCTGCTTTGGAGAAACAAAACAATATATTTCCTAAATTATTAGTAAATATGATTAAAGCAGCCGAAGCGACTGGGGAACTTGAACAAACTTTAGATGATATGGCTAATTATTATGATGATATAGAAATAACTCGAAAACAAATGATAACAGCCATGAGTTACCCATTGATTATTATGGGTTTTTCCCTTTTAGTGGTAACGTTTATTTTATTATTTGTTATTCCAAAATTTGAAGATGTATATCAACAAGCTGGAGCTAATCTTAATAATTTTACGTTATTTATTCTTAATACTAGTAAATATCTAGAAAGTAATGTTATATATATAATATTATTTATTGTTTTAATAATATTTGGTTCTATAATCTTATATCGCCGTATTAAAGCTTTTAGATATCTTGCTCAAAAAATATTAATGAGATTACCAATAATTGGTAAGATAATTATTTATAAAGAAATGACTATTTTTGCTAAGACATTTTCTTCGCTTTTAAAAAATAATGTTTTTATTACGCAAAGTATTTCTATTTTAACGAATATTACTAATAATGAAATATATAAAGAAATAATGATGGAAACTATTCAAAATATCGCCAAAGGTGATAAAATTAGTCAGTCCTTTAAAAATCACTGGGCTGTTCCCGATGTAGCTTATTACATGATAGTTACTGGGGAATCAACTGGTGAACTAGCCGAAATGATGAGTAGAGTAGCCCATTATTATCAAAGTAGTCATAAAACCATTATTAATAGTATGAAAAGCTTTATTGAACCAGTAATGATTATTTTTCTTGCTGTCGTAGTTGGTGGTATAGTTATGGCGGTAATCTTACCTATGTTCAATTTATATTCACAAATTCAAACATAGGGGGAAAGCATGGGAGTATTAGTATTTATTATCGGTTTAATCTTGGGATCATTTTATAATGTGGTTGGTTTAAGGTTGCCAAATAAAAACTCGATAATCAAACCGGGAAGTCACTGTTTAAAATGTGATCATAAATTAGCTTGGTGGGAGAATATCCCGGTAATTTCTTATATTTTTCTAAAGGGAAGATGTAAATCATGCAAAGAGAGAATCTCTTTTATGTATCCGGGAATGGAACTATTAACTGCTATTCTTTTTACTGTTAGTTATAAATTATTTGGTTTTAGTTATGAGTTTTATATATCTCTGGTATTATCTAGTTTAGTGGTTTTAATATTTATTACTGATTCTAAGTATATGATTATTTTAGATGAAGTACTTGTTACTGGAGGAGTTTTAATTGTAATAGTTAAACTTATCTATCAAGGGTTTAATGCAACGTTAATCAGTTTAGGCTATGGATTAATTATCTTTATCTTTGTCTACGTCCTGATGTTAATAGGTAATTTCTTATTTAAAAAAGAATCTTTAGGTGGCGGAGATATTAAATTATCCTTTATAGCTGGAATGGTTTTAGGAGTTCCGGTAGGATTATTTTATGTTATCTTTGCTTCCTTTCTAGCCTTTCCTTATGCGGTTTATATCTCTATTAAAAATGAAGATGGTATGCTTCCTTTTGGCCCATTTTTAGTAGCCAGTTTGTTTATTTGTTTATGTAACACAAACATGATTCTAGAGTTCTTACAAGCTTTATTTAATGTTACTTAAAATGCTTATCAAAAGCATTTTTTTTATTTTATATCATAAGTTTAATTGTGATGCTATGAAAAGATTATTACTGCTTTTAATCTTGTTAATTCCGATAAATGTAAATGCTGTTTCCGCTTCAGCTTTTATTGTTATGGATACAGAAAATAGTAGAGTTTTAGAAGGAAGCAATATCCACTCGCCATATCTTATTGCTTCTACTACAAAAATAATGACGGCTATGATAGTGATTAATAATGCCGATTTAAAAGAAACAGTTACAATCGGTGATGAAGTTTTAAAAAGCTATGGTAGTGGTATTTATGTCGAAGTAGGTGAGAAAATAAAAGTGGAAGATCTTTTATATGGTCTAATGCTCAGAAGTGGAAATGATGCTGCCATCGCTTTGGCTAAACATATTGGTGGTTCAATGGAAGGGTTCGTTTTATTAATGAATGAAACTGCTAAGTCACTGGGTATGAAAAATTCTCTTTTTTTGAATAATCATGGATTAGAAGAAAAAGGTAAAGAAGGTAATAAATCTTCAGTTTATGATATGGGGTTACTTTCTAGTTATGCTATTAAAAATCCTGTCTATCAAAAGATTACTTCGACAAAAAAACATCAAGTAACTACAAACTATAAAACCTATATATGGCATAATAAAAATCGTTTGCTTAATGCTTATGAATACTGTACTGGGGGAAAGACTGGTTTTACAGAACTGGCTAGAAGAACTTTAGTAACAACTGCTTCTAAAGACAACATGAATTTAACGGTTGTAACCTTTAAAGATGGTAATGATTTTAAAGATCATGAAGATTTATATAATAAATACTTTGATAGTTACAAAAATTATGTGTTAGTAAAAAAAGGACCAATTGAAACTAAATATGATAATACTTATCTGAAGAATGACATTAAGATGACATTATCAAAAAATGAATTAAAAAAAATTGATATTAAAATCAATTATTATGAAGATAATGTCACTAATATTGTTGGTGAGGTAGAGGTTACTTTAAATGGTAAAACATATCATCAAGAAAAAATATTTAAAGATGAAGTTAAGAAAGAAAAAAACCTAAGTTTTTGGCAAAAAATCAAAAGGGTGCTGGGTTTCAATGGTTAATATTATTTGGGGAGTATTTATTTTAGTGGGAATAATCTATAGTTTTTTAAATGGTAATTTTATGGAAATAAATAATGTGATATTAGAAAGTGGTAATGCGGCTTTTGCTTTAATTAAAGATATTGCGCCCCTTCTAGTTATCTGGATGGGACTAATGAGAATAGCTGAAGTAAGTGGTCTTATTAAAAGAATAGCCGAGCTCATGACCCCAATTCTTTCCAAACTTTTTCCCACTGTTCCGAAAGGTCATGAATCAATTGGCTATATAGCAAGTAATGTCGTAGTTAATATGGCAGGACTGGGCTCTGCTGCTACTCCTTTTGGTTTAAAAGCCATGGAAAAACTTCAAGAACTTAATCCTGATAAAAAAAGAGCAACGACCCCGATGATGACATTTCTAATATTAAATACAGCCGGAGTAACTATTATTCCGACTACCATTATATCTTTAAGGATGATGTATGGCAGTGATAAGCCAACCATTGTACTTCCTGCTTGTATACTTGCTACTTTATCAGCCCAAATAGGAGGGCTTATTTTAGATTATTTTATTAGGAGAAAAAATGGCAACCGTTAGTTTTATATTACTACCTCTTTTAGTTTTATATATTGTTTTTTATGGTTTTAAGAAAAAAACCAATATATATGATGAATTTTTAATTGGCGCTAAAGATGGTTTGTTTACCACTATTAAAATAATACCCAATATAGTAGCAATGATTTTTGCTATCAATATTTTGATTAAAAGTAATATCATTCATGATATGTTTTTATTCCTGCAACCGTATTTAGAAAAAATAAATTTATCATCTGATATATTACCTATGGCTTTTTTAAGAAGTATTTCTGGGACAAGTACTTTAGCTATTATGGTTAACATCTTTGAAAATTATGGACCAGATTCCACTATGGGACTACTTTCTAGTGTCATTCAAGGATCATCAGATACAACCTTTTATGTTGTTGCTCTTTACTATGGTAGTGTTGGTATTACGAAAAACAGATATGCTCTTCCGGTAGGTTTATTTTCTGATTTATGTGGTATTATTGTCTCCTTTTTACTGGTATACTTATTATTTTAATTATGTTAAAATTAACTAGGTGATTAATCATGGAACGTTTACAAAAAGTTATAGCAGAATCAGGATATACTTCAAGAAGAAAGGCTGAAGAATTAATTGTTCAAGGCAGAGTATTTGTTAATGGCGAAACAGTAACAACTTTAGGTACTAAAGTATCACCTAGTGATATTATTACGATTGATGGAGTAACCTTACACAAAGAAGATAAGGTTTATTTTTTACTAAATAAACCAAGAGGTATAGTTACCACTAGTAGTGATGAAAAAGGAAGAGAAACGGTCGTAGATTTAATAGATACTGATAAAAGAATATACCCAGTAGGAAGACTTGATTATGATACAACGGGATTACTTATTTTAACTAACAACGGAGAGCTTTCTAATATATTAATGCATCCAAGTAATCATGTTGAAAAAAAATATATTGTTAAATTAAATAAAGCTTTGGCAATAGCTGATTATCATCAACTAAAAAAAGGAATAGTAGTAGATGGTGTAAAATGTGTTCCTACCAGAGTAAAGATTAAAAAGAATGATTTAAATAAAGATTCTTCAATAGTAGAAATAGCCATCGTTGAAGGAAGAAATCATATTATTAAAAATGTTTTCGCTAAGATGGGCTATTTAGTCGATAAATTAAGTAGAGTAGAATATGGCTTTTTAACTTTAGATAATCTACGTAGTGGAGAATATCGAGAGCTTACTATAAAGGAAGTAAAGAAATTATATGCCTATAAAGTTAATAATTGAAAAATTAGATTATTTTGGTAGAGGTATAGCCTATTTAGATAAAAAAATAATTTTTGTAGAAAATGCTTTACCTAATGAAGAAGTACTAGTAGAAATAACTAAAGATAAAAAGAACTTTTCTGAAGGAAAAGTTATAGATTATATATCTAAAAGTCTTGATAGAGTTATACCAGATTGTCCTTATTATGAAGAATGTGGTGGTTGTAATTTATCACATTTTAAAGATCAATTAAACTTTAAAAAAGAACAGTTTGTTAATCTTATTAAAACAAATTGTCATTTAAATTTAAATCCAGTAATTGTAGAAAGCCCAAAAGATTATAATTATAGAAATAAAGTTACTTTAAAAATTGAAAATTATCAATGGGGCTATTATGAAAATCAAAGTCATACATTTATTCCTATAAATCATTGTTTAATAGCTAAAGAATCTATTAATCAAATTATTAAAAAACCAAATTTGTTTAATATCGCAAATGGAGAAATCGTAATACGTTCTAACTATAATGATGAAATATTAATTAATATTAAAACAGATTCTAAACTTAAAATAGATATCGAAGAAATAAAGAAAGATACTAAATTATTAGGTATTATTATTAATGATCAAATTCATTTTGGACAAGATTCATTTATTGAACTTATTGATAATTATTTATTTAAAGTTTCTGCTAATTCATTCTTTCAAGTCAATATAGATATTTTAAAAGAGATATTTAAAGTACTTTCTAAGATAAACACTAAAAATATAATAGATTTATATTGTGGTGTAGGAGTTTTAGGTACCGTAATAAATAAAGACAAATTATATGGTATTGAAAGTTCTTATTCTTCAGTTAAAGATGCTTTATTAAATGCTAAAATGAATAAACAAGATAATAATTTATATCTTTTAGGAGACAGTTCTAAAATAAGCGAGATCAAAGATAAAATAGATCTGATTGTTGTAGATCCTCCAAGAAATGGGATTAATAAAAGAACTATGGAACATATTCTAAGTTCTAAAGTTGAACAAATAATTTATATGTCATGTAACCCACATACTTTATCAAGAGATTTAGATTTATTAAAAGAGACATATCAAATAGAGAAATGCTATTTATTTGATATGTTTCCTCAAACTTATCATGTTGAGACGGTAGCATTGATGTCAAAAATAAAAGATTGAGAGAGCTGAAAAACTTTATATATCAGGGGGTTTAGCATACAAAAATAAGAAAGTGTCCACGTCTCGACGAGAGCTTGAAAGATTACTTAGATAAAAGATTTTTTGATTCGAAATTAGGAAAAAAAAATATAAATGTTTATATGGAAAATGATAAAGTTCATCGTTCGGTAATCAATTTCTTAAATGAACTACGGCTATCAAATAATATAGATATTACTGATGAAAGCCGAAAAGACTATCTATCAAATATCCATAATTATGATTGTCAGTGGGAAGATTATAGAAATAAATAGAAAAAAAATAATGGAAATGGAAATGATACAGTAAATAGCAGTTCATCTTATGACGTTGACAATTCCAGGTGCAGATAATGTAAGCCAATCAGATTATCATTCTGATGGCTCAGTAACCAATACGATTCAAAAGATGGTGACTAAGGAACACATGGTCATTCAGTCTATGATTAAATAAAAAAAGTACAATAGAATTGCATTGAATAAATTATACACGAAATAAAACAATGTGTAGATTTTTATCAAATCAAATCTATCGTACTTTTTATTTTTCTTTATTAATTAATAACTGGTGTTCTTCTTCGGAAATTAATCCTTCAGAATATAATCTTTCAATTTCACTACTTCTTTTCTCTTTAATGTTTCCAAATTTTGATAATCTATGTTTTATTACATCTAAACTTTGATCAATTTCATTTTCTTTATCAATAAGTTCTCCATAACCATAAATGAAAAGACTGATTATCCAAGAAAGAGCTGGTCCAATAAACAAACATAAAAAGCCCATCGTAATTAATGATCCAGTCTCATAATAAGAATCAGCAGTTGTAAAGCAAATT
>CAYQDO010000012.1:14363-28111 GCA_964416365.1 uncultured Muribaculaceae bacterium
AAAGCAAATTTTATTAAAATGCAACCAAAAATTAACAAAAAACAACTAAAATGTGGTAGAATGCAACTGGGTTTACGTAATATATTTTTGGTAGGAGTGGTGAAGTATGAATTTTAATGAAAAACTGCAAAGATTAAGAAAAGAGAAAAAGTTTTCTCAAGAAGAACTAGCGGAAATGCTAGATGTTACAAGACAGTCAGTGTCTAAATGGGAAAGTGGTCAGACATATCCAGAAATGGACAAACTACTGGCGATATGTAAAATATTTAACTGCACATTAGAAGAACTTACTAATGATGAAATCAAAGAAGTGTCTTCTGAAAAGAAAAGCGGATTTAAGTCGATACTTGATAGTATTCTTGAACTAGTATCAAAAAGTTATCATATGTTTACTCATATGCATTTTGGAGAACTGGTAAGATGTATATTCATGATGGTCATAGTAGGAATAATTTTAGGTTTGGTTAATATTCCTTTAAATGCTTTTCAGTATTCTATTTATGATATCCTCTATTCTTTTGGAAGTACTATGATAGCTGAGGTTTTATCTAAGATAATTAACTTCTTATTAGATGCAGCATATTGTGTCGGTTATGTTTTATTATTTATCTATATATTTAAAATTGGATTTTTAGATAAATACGAATTTGTGATGATAGAAAGCAAAAAAAATAGTGAAGAACCAAAAGATGAAATTGTTGAAGAAAAAGAAAAAATAAGGGAAGAAAAAATTATTAAAGAATATAGAACACCTAATTTTGCTTTCTTCGAAACTTTAGGTAAAATATCAATGTTCTTTATAAAAATATTTTTAATCTTTTTCTCTATACCATTTATTTTTACATTATTTGGTTTATTTAGTGTACTAGTTTTAGATGTTTATTTGATATTTGAAGGAATTAAATATTTTAGTTTTCCCATCTTAATAATATTTAGTATTATTTTAAATATATTATTTATTATCTTTGTATGTAATTTTATTTTTAACAAGAAACAAAAATTTCGTTTATTGTTAATAATATTTATTATCAGTGTAGCTGGGTTAGGTGCAGGTTCAGGTCTTCTTTTACTAGATATCCATAATACAGAAATTGTTAGTGGATTACCTAGTGAAATAAGGAAAATCAATAATACTTATGAGTATACTTATGAAGATGGCTTGTTCTTTGATTATTGGAATGACATTGAATATGCTGTTGATAATAATTTAAAAGATCGCATTCATGTATCAATGGATTCTTATGAAGGTATTAATAGAATTAGAATTGAACAGTATGAAGATGGATATCATTTTTATGATAATCAAGTAGATATTGAGAACATGATGAATTTTATTGACACGATTATTGTTAATTTAAAAGAAAGAAAAATATATGATTTTAATTACTATGAAAAAACTAAATTAACAGTAACAGCTAGTGAAAGAGTCATTAATAATTTAAGAAAAAACTTAAGTGAATATAATAAAAATCAACATCATATTCAAGAACGTTATAGTTCTTATGAAAATCAAATAGAAGATCTTTATGATCAAATAAGTGATTTAGAAGAACAAATCAGTGAGTTAGAACTAGGTAACGATCAATTAACCTACGAGAAAGAAGAATTACAAAGACAGATTGAAGAATATAAAGATAGAATAAAATCTTTAATTGAATAAACACTTTAAAATGACTAATCATATCATACTCTAGAGGAGAGTAATATGATTAGTTTTTTTGTTGATTTGAATCCTGTAATTCAAACTTTAATTGCTAGCACGCTAACATTTTTAATTACGGCATCTGGGTCAGCTATGATCTTTTTATTTACTAGTCTTAATAAGACTAAAATGGATAAACTTCTTTCTGCATCAGCGGGTATAATGCTTGCTTCTACGATGTTTTCTTTAATTAATCCGGCCATAAGTTATTCGGAAAGTATTGATGTTACTCCTTGGCTAATATGTAGTTTAGGAATTATATGTGGAGGACTACTATTATTTTTAGGTGACAAATTTTATCAAAAAAGTAAAAAAAGAAGCCGACTTAAGATGATTGTTTTATCTATAACATTACATAACTTTCCCGAAGGTATGGCGATAGGTGTAGCTTTTGGTTCAGTAATTTATGGGATACCAGGAGCTACCATAATGGGAGCTTTAACTTTAGCCTTAGGAATAGGTATTCAAAACTTTCCAGAGGGTAGTGCTATCAGTTTTCCCTTATATCGTGAAGGATATTCTAAAAATAAATCATTTTTAATAGGAGCACTTACGGCTATAGTTGAACCAATTGGTGCATTACTAGGACTCTTTTTAGCAATTAAAATGAAGTTTATTTTGCCATTTTTACTAGCCTTTGCAGCAGGTGCTATGCTATATGTTATCGTCGTAGAATTAATACCGGAAAGTATGACAAATGAAAAAAAAGATATAATGGCTTTATATCTTATTTTCGGATTTATTGTTATGATGATTTTAGATATTTCGTTAGGCTGATCTATTTACTTCCATTATAACTGGCATAATTATTGGTCTTCTACCAGTTAAATTGTTAATAAATGGATTAAGTTCTAAAATAATTTGATTTTTTAAATCTAAATAGTTATATGAAGTTCTAATTGTATTATTAACGATTTCAGTTACCTTGGCTTCAATTTTAGTTATTAATTCAGCATTTTCATTAATTAAAACGAAACCTCTTGTAGTAATATTAGGTTTAATTAATAATTCTCTGGTTTTTGGATCAATATTAATAATTGCTACTAAAATACCATCTTTACTCATTAGCTGACGATCTTTAATAACAACTGATCCAATGTCGCCAACTCTTGAACCATCAACATAGATATCACCAGCCTGAACTCTTCGTCCTAGTCTAGCTCCGGTAGGAGTAAGCTCCACTGTATCTCCATTTTTACAAATGAAGATATTTTCTTTTGGAACTCCACATGAGGAAGCCAAATCACCATGAGTTTTTAACATACGGTATTCACCGTGAACTGGCATAAAGTACTCAGGTTTTATTAATCTTAACATCCATTTTAATTCTTCTTGGTTAGCATGACCTGATGTGTGGATATCTGATAGTTCGGTGTTAGTATAAACTCTAACGCCTTTTAAATATAGTTTATTGATAACTCTGTTAATACTTGCTTTATTACCAGGAATAGGACTTGATGAGAAGACAACAATATCATCAGGTAATAGCTCAATTTGTTTATGACTACCATCAGCTATTCTAGTTAAAGCAGCTAGTGGTTCACCTTGTGATCCGGTACATAAAATACATATTTCATTTTTCTTGTATTTTTTAGCTTCATTAGTATCAATAAAGATTGTTCGATCCGTGATTAAATTATTTCTTAAAGCTATTTCTTTGGCATTTTCCATACTACGTCCAAAGGTAACAATCTTACGATTATTTTTACGACAAGTTTCTACGATATGTTTAATACGATAAATATTCGAAGCAAAGGTAGCTAGGATAATTCTTGATGTGCTTCTAGCAAATACTTCACCTAAGGCTTCATCGACTATATTTTCACTACGAGAAAAACCAGGAGTTAAAGAATTAGTACTATCTGATAGTAAAATTTTAACGCCTTCTACTCCTAAAGCTGCCATTTTATGAATATCTGCCATCGGTCCAATTGGTGTTAAGTCAAATTTAAAGTCACCAGTTGTAAAAATAATTCCATTTGGTGTTCGGATTATAATACCAAAACTATCAGGAATAGAGTGGGTAGTTCCCACAAATTCAACTTTAAAATGTTTGAATTTAAAGACACTGTCCTTATTATACACTTCCACATTTTTGTATTTAATATTACGATCTGCAAACTTATTTTTAATTAAATCGATTGTTATACCAGGAGTATAGATAACTGGTATATCAACATTATGCAATAAAAAACTAACGCCACCGATATGATCTTCGTGACCGTGAGTTATAAATAAAGCTTTAATATTTTTTTCCTTATTTTTTAAATAAGTGATATCTTGAATAACATAATCAATACCTAATAAATCGTTTTCTGGGAATAAAATACCCGCATCAATTATGATTATTTCATTATCATGTTCGACGACATACATGTTTTTGCCAACTTCGCCTAAACCGCCAAGGGCAAAAATAGTCGTCACATTTTCATTGTGTTTCATTGTGTTTAAAATCCTCCTAAAATAAAAAAACAAAAGTTCTACTTGTGAACACATTATATTACATTTTTACATAAATGTCCAGTAAAAGGTTTAAAACAAAAAACAAACTATCACAAATTAAAAAGAAAAAGATTAAGTTTTTATAACAGTATTATTAGTAAATAGTTAATATTATGTCAATTAATTTAGTAATTACCCTAGCAAATATGAAGAAGTTTTGTCGAAGCTGTTTAAAAAGTATTATTACTAATCTATATTAAAAGTGAGGGAAGAATATGTTGAAAATCAATTTAGAATTTCGTAAAGGAGTTTTATTCATAAGGTTAAAAGGTAATTTAACCAAGGATACGGTTAGAAGTTTAGATAATTATTTAATTCCCGTAATTAATAAACAGGGAATTAAATATATAGTTTACAATTTAGGTTCTGTCACTGTTATTGATAGTTATGGTAAAGAATCTTTAAGAAAAGGGATTGAGGCGGCCAAATTAAACCAAGGTGATGGCTTAATATGTAATACTAATCTAACTTTAAATAGTGAATTTAAAATTGTTAAAAATGAGTTAGTAGCCTTAAGACTAATTCAGGTATAGGTGAAGATATGAATGAAGAAGAATTAATAGTTAAATATGAACTGTTTATTTATAAGATCGCTAAAAAGTTTTATAATGTTGAAATTCCCGATTTGTATCAGGCAGGATGTATTGGATTAATTAAAGCTTATCGAAAATATAATGAAAGTTTTGGAGTCGATTTTATGTCTTTTGCTTATAAATACGTTTTTGGGGAAATGTATGAGCTGGCTAACAAAAGTAGAGATATAAAAATAAATAAACAATATTTAAAAATTGTCAAAGAAATAGAAAATGCCAAAAATGAGCTTACTCAAAAATTTAATGGAGTGCCTAGTTTAACTGAAGTATGTTTATATTTAGAAATAGATGAGTTAGTAGCTTATGATGCTATTTCCATGACTAGTTCGATGTTAAGTTTAGAAGATGAATATCAAACCTTAAATGGAGAAGTTAAGATATCAGATATGGTAGGAGTAGAAACAAATATGGATGATCAGATTTTAATTAGCACATCTTTAGAAAAACTTAATCCTTTAGAACAATCTGTTATTGATTATCGTTATTTTCAAGATTTGACCCAAACCGAAACAGCAGATGCTCTAGGCATTAGTCAGGTTAAAGTATCTAGGCTTGAAAACAAGTGCAAGAAAAAGATCAAAGAGTATATTGCTGCCTAAAAACGTTCATAATATAATAGGTGAACATATGTGAATAAAAAAGAATATTTAAAACTTGTTAAGAAACTCACTCCTAAAGAAAAGAAATGGCAAAATGCCTTAAATGCTTTTTTAATGGGAGGAGTTTTAGGTTTCATAGCCGATGGTTTAAAATGTTTAATCGTAAACTGGGCTCATATTACCATTAAAGAAGCTACGTCTTGGGTTTTAATTATTTATATTTTTTTAGCTAGTCTTTTTACGGGTTTGGGTTTTTTTGATAAACTCGTTATGAAATTTAAATGTGGTCTTATTGTACCTATTACTGGATTTGCTCATTCCATAACGAGCAGTGCTTTAGATTATAAAAGTGATGGTCTAATTACCGGACTTGGTGGCTATTTTTTTCGCTTAGCTGGTTGTATCTTATTATATGGAATTATAGCTGCTTTCTTTCTAGCAATACTGAAGGTGATTATTTATGTTTAATTTCAAAGATGTTTATGTAACCGGTTATTTTACTATTGCTGGTCCTTTAGAAAAAGAACATGATGTTAAAAAATGTGACATATATATAGATGATTACTATTTTGGCGAAAAAACAACGGAAGATGCGGAAATAAAAATGCAAAGGATTGTACTTAATAATATGGTAGATGCTAGTACCGAAATAATTATTGGCGGAGATTTAACTAATCAGTTAACTGCTTTTGGTAGCTCGACAATTGGTAAAAATGTTCCGGTATTAGGAATGTATTCAGCTTGTGCTACCATGTCTTCATCCTTACTTACTTTGGCAAGTTTTATTCAAGGAAAATTTATCAAAGAAGGGATATATTTAACGAGTTCTCATAACCTTGCTGCGGAAAAACAATTTAGATTTCCTGTTGAGTATGGAGCGCCTAAACCAACTAGAAGCACCTTTACCGCAACAGCAGCTGTTGGTATCAAATTATCTAAAAATCCTTCTACAATTAAAGTTGTAAATGGATTACTAGGTAAAGTAATCGATTCTTATGTTAAAGATGTTCATAATATGGGAGCCATAATGGCTCCGGGAGCTGTTCAAACTTTAGTGGATTATTTAAATAAAAGTAAAACAGAAGTTAAGGATTATGACTTAATAATTACTGGAGATTTAGGGAGTGCCGGAGCAGAAATATTTAAAGAAGTTTTAAAGAAAGAACACAATATTAAAATAAACAATCATATAGATGCCGGAGCAACATTTTATAAAGATTTCGAATATGCCGGAGCTAGCGGTCCAGCTATTTTACCCCTTATTCTAGTTACCAGAATTTTTAATAATAAAAAATATAAAAAGATTCTTTGTTTGGCAACTGGATCACTACATAGTCCCGTATTAGTAAATCAAAAACATTCAATTCCAACCGTGTGTCATGCCATATATTTGGAGGTGATATAATGACTTTAGTATATTCGTTTCTATTTTGCGGACTGGTTTGTTTAATTGGTCAGATAATCTTAGATAATACTAACTTTACTCCGGGACATGTAACTAGTATGTTTGTAGTCTTAGGAAGCATCTTTGGAGTATGTAATTTTTATGATAAAATAGTTAAAGTAGTAGGAGCAGGAGCAAATATTCCGATAATGTCTTTTGGGAATCTTTTATTGAATGGTTCATACAACGGTTACCTTGAAGATGGAATACTAGGCCTATTTAGTGGCATGCTAAAACCGGTAAGTGCCGGAGTAGTGTCCGCTATCGTATTTGCCTTTGTCATGACTTTGTTCTTTAAAGCTCAAGATTGATGTATATCAGTCTTTTTTAAATTGAAAAGAACAGGCAATTAAGATATAATTCACTTATAATAAAGGAGAGTTTCTATGAAAAAGTTATCTATTAAGTACAAATTTTATATTATCATCGGAATAACATTTTTAGCTACTGCGGTAATAGGTGGAACTTATGCAATATTTAGAAAAGCAACAGCTCAAGAAAGTACTAATGTAGTCAGTACTTTGGATTGTGTTGATGTTTCTATAACTGGCAATAATAGTGCACTTTCTTTAAATAACGCTTATCCTTTAACCTATCAAGAAGGTATGGCCCAAACTCCATATCGTTTTACAGTTGAAAATAATTGTAATACTTTTGTAAGATATCAAATTGTCATGTCCGTAGTAAACACCACTACAATTACTAATAAAGAATATGTTAAAGCAGATTTAGATGGTTTAACATATAATAAGAACAAAAAAATTAGTGAACTAATCGAAGAACCTCAACAAGGTTTAGTTGGTTATTTAAATAATTATACTTTAATAAATAGTTCTTTTGATGGAGATGAGAGTCATGTCTATAATTTTAGAATGTGGCTAAATGGTGATAATGAAAATATTTGGGAAGATGAAAATATTGCTAATCAAAGTATAACAGTTAAATTATCAATTATAGGGGTAGTACAAAAAGAACCCACTTTAAAAGATCATATTTTAGCTCAAGGTGGTGGACCTAGTGCCATTGAATCTAAAGGCAATCCTGACTTTGCCAATATATCAACCACAAGTGATACTGGACTATATATGACCGAAGATGAATATGGAAAGAGTTATTACTATCGGGGAAACAAAGATTTACTTAACAACAATATCATTTTTGGAGGCTTCCAATGGAAAATCATTCGTATTAATGGAGATGGTTCAATAAGATTAATCTATAATGGAACGGAAGCGCAGTTTAATCAAAATGGTACGGTAAATGATATTGGTATAAATACCCAACTTAATGGTTATTATGCTTGGAACTTAACATATAATAATGATGCTAAATATGTCGGATACATGTATGGTGGAGCAAATGGTGTAGCATCAACCAAAAGAAATGGGACAGACTCATTAGCAGCAACCTATAATGAAACATCATCAAATGTAAAAACAGAATTAAATAATTGGTATCAAACCAATTTTTTTGGAAAATCATTTGAAAATTTAATTGTTGATAATTTATTTTGTAATGATCGTAAATTAGCCAGTGGTTTAGGTTATGGGAATGCACCTACAGATTATGATTCCCGAGATCGTATTGCTAATAAACAAACAGCTACTTTAAAATGCGAAGATAAGAATGATAGATTCGCTTTAAATAATACTATTGGTAATGGCAAACTGACTTATCCTGTGGGATTAATAACTGCTGATGAATTACTAATGAGTGGATTAGTTTTTAAAAACAGTGTTACTAATACCAATAATTATTTATATAATAATAATTATTATTTATCATTTACCCCATCTTGTGTATTTGAAAATGAAGCATATATGATGGTAGTAAGCTCAGCAGGATTCTTAGGTAATGATTTAGCTAATAATGCTTATTATCGAGTTCGTCCGGTCATTTCTATAAAAGGAGATTTTCCAGTGACCGGTGATGGAAGTGCTCTAAATCCATATAAGGTTGAAGACAAAAACTTAAAAGATACAATCTTAGCCAAAGAAGGTGGGCCAGCAGTTATTGAAGCAAAAAGTACACCAGACTTTAGCGTAATAAATGGCACAAGTGGACTGTATGCTGCTGATGATGAATATGGAAAGTCTTATTATTTTCGAGGAGAGAAAAATTTATTAAATAATAACCTAATCTGGGGAGAATTTCAGTGGAAGATAGTCAGAATCAATGGTGATGGTTCAATAAGATTAATTTATAATGGTACAGAATCAGATTTTAATACAAATGGCACAGTAAATGATACAGGTCCAAATACCCAAATTGGAGAAACAGAGTGGAATACAATAAATTTTAATGATGCCAAATATGTGGGATACATGTATGGTGGAGCAAATGGCGTAACATCAGATTCAAGAGAAGAAGCTATTTTAAACGAAACATCAACAAAGATAAAAACTGTATTAGAGGAATGGTATCAAGCAAACATCTTCGGTAAACCAATTAAAAGCCAGATAATAGATAATATATTTTGTAACGATAGAGAGTTACAAAATGGGCCTGGATATGGATTAATAAACACGTATTATACACCTAATCTACGATTAAATTCAAATAAAACGCCAACCTTAAAATGTGGTTTAAAAAACGATCGATTTACAGCAGAAGATACGATCATTGGTAATGGAGTATTAATCTATCCAGTAGGATTAATAACAGCCGATGAAGCGGCAATGGCTGGATTTGTAAATGGACAAGAAAATACAACAAATTACTTATATACTAATCAAGATTATTGGACTTTATCACCATATTATGTAACGACTGAAGGTACTGCAGTTATGTTTCGCGTGTACTCATCTGGCCTCCTAAGCAGTGGAACCGTAAATTATGCTCGTGGATTGCGTCCTACTATTTCAATTGACTCTAATATCAAAGTAACCGGTTCAGGTACTGCATCAAATCCTTATAAAGTTATCTAAAATATAATATTATTAATTCTGGTAATAAGCAAAGAATATATTATAAATATTGCTATTAATATAAATAACAATATTTTTTTACTTAAATTATTGCTAGCAATACCTAAAAGGGTAAAACTTTCAAATATCCAGCTCATAAATAATATGTTTTGAACATTTTCGATAATATTCAAAATAGATATTTTTTTGTATATGATATATTCGGGATACTTATAAATAGAAGCAACCGGAACGCCTAAAATACCGATTATTAAAGCAAATAACAATAAAGTATAGATACAAGATAATAAATAGATTTTATTATTATGCTTTTCTTTAAAGTCAGGTAGTGTTATATAAGGAAGGGTGCTTAACAAAGCAAAATAAAGAGAGGATAGTAAAATATTATTAAGGACAAAATCATTACTTGGCGTAAAATTTGTGATATCTACTAAAGGTAATAATGATAGAAGTGTAAAAATAAATAAACCAATATTAATTATAAAAAGAATATTAGCAACTTTAAAAATAGTTGTTTTATGTTTAGAACGAGAATAAATAATTATTAATAAAAGGGCTAATAAGATAATAATTTTAGGAGTTTCATTTAAATATAGAGTTGATACGGCACTGGTAAGAGTGTATAAACAATATATTAATAAAACTATACTTACTATTTTCTTAATTAATTTAATATCAGATAGTTTTTTAAATAAATTATTAAAAAGTAGACCTAATAAGATACCTAGAATAATACTAAGCCAGAAGTATGATCCCGATAAATGAATTATTTGGTAGATCCCAAAACCTAAAAATAAAGGCCTAGGTAATAAGAAAATTACACTGTTGTATTCATGTTTAGTCGTTCTTTTCATGAGTTATCACCAACTGATTTAAAGATCAAACTTTTATTTTCTACCATAATTTTGGTATTAAGATGATATTTTACATTTTTTAAATCTTTGGTTTTAAGTAATCTTTTAAAACCCAATGGGTCACTGTTATTTTGCATTAATTTTTTTATAAATAATTCTAACTCCTCATTAAATTCGATATTAACTTTATTAACAATTTTATCTATTTTTTTAGTACTATCTAGATCCAAAGTTTCAAATTCAATAAATGTGCCTGTCAAGGTTGGCATAATGTACAAAGTATTTTTCTTAAATATGATAGTTGTATAGTAATGACTAGTCTTAAATACTGGATTGTTTTCTAATTCCAAGGTTAGATAATAGTCTTTTTGATTATTAATTAGAATGTTATATAAAGCCATTTCTCTTTCAGTTAAGATATCAATTATTTTATCATTTTTAAATATTACAGCTTCATCTATTATGATGTTTTCCTCTTTAATATTAATGATAGGTAAGGTAACATCATAGTATTCATTTAAAAAAAGATTTAATAAATTATCTAATTTAATATTAATTACATTAGTATCTGTGTTTTTAAATAAAGAATATGTATATCTACCAAAGATTTCTTTTTTATTTATAATATTTTCCATCGCTTTTTGCTGATCATCACAGATAGCGATATTAAAGTTAAAAGAAAAATTATTATCTCTTGTTACATAATCTAAAATATTAGAAAGTTTTTGATTGGCAGCGTCTTTACTAATAATAAGAATATCTAAATTGATAAAGTATAAATCTTTATTAAAAGAAAGAGAAGCATTTTGAATAGCTGATTCAATGGTTTTACCGCTACCTTTTAAAAGATATGATGAAACTTTATTATTATCTTTATTTTCTAGAACTTCTAAGATTATATAAAAATTATCATTTTGATAATCAATACCAAAACTAGAAATAAAAGCTAGATCACTTACTTCTTTGTAATTAAAACATCCTGAAAGTAAAAATATAAAAATAAGAAGGATTAGCTTTTTCATTTATACCTGCTTTCTAACGTTATCAGTTAAAAATTTACTGCGCTCATTTTGTTTTCTTCTTTTTACTTTTATTAATGTTTCCTTTAAATAAGATAAATCAAAGGGAGATACGGGGAACATATATGATAAGGTATAAACTTGGTAAGAACATAAATTAATAAGTATACAAATAAGTGCTAAAGCTAAACCATAAAGACCTAAAAAAGCAGCGAAAAGTAAAAAAATAAAGCGCCAAGCTCTTACAGCTCCATTTATCTCTACTTCATTAAAGATTAAACTTGTTATGAAGGTTAAAGCTATAATTATAATCATAATTGGGCTTACAAGACCAGAAGAGACAGCTGATTCTCCAATAATTAAAGCTCCTAGTAAGGAAACAGCACTACCATAGGCATTAGGAAATCTAATATCACTTTCTCTTAAAAGTTCACAGACAAAGAGCATTAATATTGCTTCGAAGATTGCCGGAAAAGGTATTCCATGACGTTGCGTAGCTATATTCATAAGTAATTCACTAGGAATAGTTTCCGGATTGTAATTAGTTAGAGCAATATAAACAGCAGGGGTAATAATAGTTAAAATAAAACAGATTAATCTTAAAAATTTTAAAAAGTTTGTATTAAGACTATTAACATAACTATCAACTGTTGGATTAATAAAATCGGCAAGCACAGCGGGCAATATTATGGCAAAAGGAGAATTATCAACTAAGATTACCACTTTACCATCTAATAAAGATTTAACTATTGTATCGGGTCTTTCTGATAATTTCATAGCTGGAAAAACATTTTTATTTTCATTTACTAAAAATTGTTTTAATTCTCCAGACGAAGTTAAGGAATCGGTATCTATCGTATCTAGTTTATCTAAAATTTCTTTCACTAAGTTCTCTTTAACTATATTATCTAGGTATATAACTCCTGTTATAGTTTGAGAATATCTACCTAAAATCTTTTCTTGGATTTTTAAATGATAACTTTTAATTCTTCTTTTGATTAGGCCAATATTTTTTTGATAATTTTCTACAAAAGCATCTTTAGGTCCATAAATAGCTGGCTCTACTTTAGCTTCATCAATACCGCGATCTAGCTCTGCTTTGGTTTCTATGGCATAAATATCTTGATGATATAAAACTAAAGTAAAGCCAGAACACAAATATTTTTCTACTTCAGTTATATTAATAATTTTAAAGTTTGGCCCAGCTAAAACTTTTTCAATTTTTTGCTTATTTTTACTTGGTAAAGATAAAGGATTTATAATAAAACTACTAACTCGATCACCACTACTAACCGTTTCTAAATAAATTATATAAATTGTAGTAAGTTGTTTTTTATATGATCTAATTATTAGATCTGGAGTATCCTTAAAAAGCGTTAAAATTATTTTTAAATTTTTCATATTATCACTTATTTTATTATGGACATAAATTATTAATTTATTTAATTTTGAAGTATATATTAATAATTTAATATAGTATAATAACTTTTAATTAAGGAGTTTTTTTAAATGAGTTTCAGTAATAAACGCAAAGAAGAAATACCAATATGTTGTGATGATTATCTAGATTTATATGATAGTTGCAATATAGGTTGTGAAATGTGCAAATTTAATTCTAACGTTAAAGTTATAAAACAAAAATCAATTAATTATGATTCTTATTATAATAAGAAAGTTTTAGTATCATATAAAACTGACCCGTATGCTTTAAAAGATTATAATTTAGTTGAGAAAGTTATCAAAAAATTACATGATAATAATTGTAAAATAGTTTTTTTAACTAGAAGAGTAAATAGTTTAATTAAGCAATTAGATTTATTTAATGAACTAGATTATGTGGGAGTTTCACTAAGTGAAAATTGTTCGAAAAATTCTAAATTAACAGAAATTTTATTAATGTTAGAAGAAGCAAAACGTCTAAATATAAGGACCTGGATATCATTAGAACCCGTTTTAACTTCTGAATTTGCGAATCAAATAATAAGGATGGTTAATGATGATATTAATCTAATAAGAGTTGGTAAAGATGATTTATTAGATTATAATTGGAATTTAATAAGTAAAAAAATTACTACTAATCCGAAAGTTTATCTTAAAATGTAATTTTA
>CAYQDO010000013.1:0-23848 GCA_964416365.1 uncultured Muribaculaceae bacterium
AGAAAAGTAGATCACATTCTTTTTATGTGTCTACTTTTACTTTATCACTTCAGAAGAAAATAATCATTCTCTCTTTTTTTGTTTAAATCTTGCATAAAGAATAAATATGTTGTAAAATTAAGATTAGATAGGATAGGAGAGTTTTTTGGATGGCAAGGATTAAAAAAATATTTAAAATTGGAATATTGTTTGTATTACCTATTTCGTTAATAACCTTAGGAACATATTTAAATCTTGATACAAATTATGAAAATCACAATAATAATACATTAGCCATTATTGAAAAAGTTACTGGTACTTGCCAATGTACTATGAATGGATTCATTCACGGTAAAAATTGTACCGATTGTGATGATGCTATGCAAGATTTACAAAACAAATGTAAAGGTAATTTAGATACAATTACTTATAAGTGTCATTATATGAATGATACAGTATATAGAGAATCTACGGAATCGGCACAAAAAGCATGCGCAACTGGAATATTGAATGGAACCTATAATATTGAATACTGGGCTAATTGTGATAAAGAAGCAACATATGTTATTACAATTAATCGTGATGGTGGATCTTTAGGAATTAGTGATTTTACAAGATCATATGATGATAACATTCAAAACTATATTTATACTAAACAAACTACCGATCAATCAATAACAGTAAAATTTCCGACAACTGGAACAAAGACAGGTTATTCTTTTGGAGGCATCACTACTGAAGCAAATTGTCAAGGGAAAATACAAGGAGTTTATGTACCGATTACTTTAGCTGAAAAAACTAAAACATTTTATGCTTGTTGGTATAAAGATGTAACTTTTAATGGTAATGGTGGTAAATTGAGTGTTACTAGTAAAAAATGTGATGGTAACTCTTGTACTATCGAATTTCCAACAATCAAAGAATCAAAAACTGATTCAGAATTTATTGGTTGGAGCTTGGATTCTACTTGTTATGAGAAAAATATAAAATGGGGCGTTTCAACTAAAACTGATAAAATAGCACAAGGAATAACAATATATGCATGTTGGAAACCAAAAACTGATACAAAACCTCCAGTTACTCCGCCTAAAGATATTCCACCCCAACAACCAACTACAACACAAATAAATGATTATCGTTGGGTAAAATCTGCAAGTTCATCAGTTTCATGCGGAGATTATGTTCACATTACAACCTGCAAATTAATTAACAATAAACCATCAGAATGTGATGTTGATTCAATTAATTTAGTCAAATTATCAAATCCACTAAAACTTGAATATAAATACATAGCTGAAGCTAATACAAATCAACCTACTTGTCCTACAAACAAAAGATTTGCAGCAAAAGGTGGAGCTACATATTATACAAAATATGACGACAGTACTAAAAAATTTGTTGGCGACTCTAAAACTTTACCTTGTAATACTGAAGTCACCTTTAGTTTACCTATAGTTTATAGTTGTATTTATGGTGATACGGTTTCAAACACTGTAAATCTTAGTGGTTTGACTGCAAAACAATATTGTAGAGGAAGCTATATTAATAATGGCGTTACTGAATATATATATGTTGACAGAAGTAAATTAACATATAGCGATCAAAGTGCTGTATGTAAAGTTGAGCCTACTAAACAAGAAACAGAAAAACCCGCTCCTGGATCGACCACTACAGAACCAATTCCAGAAATAACAAATCAATGTACATATAACTATCAACCGAAAACAAATCAAACTACTACTGAAGTAGTAAGCTTACCGATATGTTATCAATATCAAAACGGTAAGTTTACGGCTGATACATATAGTGAAAAAACTGTCTTTACTTGTGCTCAAGGATATCGTCGTACATTCTTTGAAGATAATGATAATGCTTTAAGTACATGTAAAAACTTAAAAAAATCTTCTGAAAAACAAATCTGTTATAAAGTATTTAATTATTACTGTTCTTCAACAGCACGTCCTATCGTACAAGGTTCTGGTAGTTTAGCAACACCAGAAGGTGTAGGTATTGTTAAAATAAAAGGTAATGATAGTGATACTAATACCGGTTTAAAAGGTTATATAATTAGTCATGGCGATGAAAAACAAGTAACTAGATTTTCTTATTGGGAATCATTTGAAAATGATGCCTATGAGGCTTCTGTTCCAAAAGAAGTAGGAACTTATTTTGCTTGGGTAATGACTAATGATTATGCAGTCAGTTATTCAATTATGTTAAAAGTTCATAGTGAAGATCTTACAACTACAGCCCAAAATGTAGAATTAAAAAATCCAGATAATAATGAAAAATTTGATTTTTCTCCTATTAAAGGTAATGATGGAAGTCTTAGTTATACTCAAGAAATCAATACGAGTAAATATGTCAGATTATCTAATCAATTAATAAATGATTCTATTATAGCTACTGGTTTTGATATGTTTACCACAGCATATGAATTAACAGTAAGCAGTAATAAAATAGCTATTTATGCAACATTAACTAATGCTGATTCTAAGTATGCAGAAGGTTATGAACCAAGAACAATAGATTTAAATTATGGAAGAAATGTAGCTTTAATTAAAATTGTTAATAGCAAAGGTCATACGAGAACTTATACATTCATAATTAATAGAACAGATAATCGTGAATCAATTAATGAATTACAATCTTTAACAGTTAGTAAAGGTAAATTAAATTTTGATCCAAATGTTTCAGACTATACTATTTCAGTTCCAAAAAATACTAAGAGTGTTACGATAAATGGGACTTTGGAAAGTAGTAAAGCAGCTTTTGTAAAAGGTTATGAACCAAGAATAGTAGAATTAAAAGAAAACATTACTACAGCAATTATTAAAACTATCAGTGAAGCTGGAATTGTTAGAAATTATTTATTGACATTTATTAAAACCGGTGCAGAAATAACCACTGATATTACTAATAGTACTTATTTAAGTTCATTATCAATTCCTGGTACTGAATTAGAATTTGATCGTGACACATTAAGTTATAGTGTAGCTGTTGATTATGAAACAGAACTAGTTCCTGTATATGCGTTTGCAGAAAGTGAAAATGCAACAGTGGAAGTTACTGGTAATGTTGGTTTTAAAGTAGGACCAAATAAGATAGAAGTATTAGTAACTAATGGAGCACAATCTAGAATGTATACTATCTTTGTTAATCGTAAAGAAGATGGTTTAGGAATCTCATCTAATACCAAACTTCAAACCTTAACAGTAAAAGGCTATGACTTGAATTTCCTTGAAGATGTTGAAGATTATACATTAAAAATTAAGAGAGAGAAAACCTTATTATTATCAGCAACACCACAAAGTGATCGTTCTCAGATTTATATGTATGGCAATAATGATTTAACTACCTTCAGTACAATTAGAGTCAAGGTTATTGCTGAAAATGGAGATACTGGACTATATTCTGTAGATATTGTTAAAGATCCTTTCAATAAAGATTTAGAAATAACTATTGCAATTGTTGGAAGTATTATATTACTTGGTGGTGGTATAATATTAATAATCAATAAAAGACAAAAGAAAATTAGAGAATACGCAGAAGAATAGGGGTTATAAGTTTGAAGAAATATATTTATTTATTGATAGGTTTAATATTAATGTTTCCTACTATGGTTAATGCTGAAGTAAATCATCTTACTGATATAAAATTAGTAAAAACTAGAGAAGCGTGTCTTCAAGAATTAGCACTTAATGATGAAGAAGAAAATAATAGTGCTACTAATGGATACTATTTAAGTTGTATTGCAGTAAGTTGTACAAACAATCAAGTAACTTATGAAGAAGATGTAGCACCGTTTGAGGAAAATGTTACTTGTGCTAATGGGAACAATAATCCGTATGTAAACATTGTTAGAAGTGCTTTTTCTGATTATAAATTGGAAGACGGGGCAGCCTGTACTTTAACTGAAGGCGAAGACAATTATTTTAATGCTAGTTTTGGTACCTTTGTAACTCAATACAACTGTTTATTAAATGGTGATGGTAGTGTTTATAAAACTTCATCAAATAATAATCCTCCAGGTGGCGACCAAACAGGAAACAATTCTGATACAGATAAAGAACCTAATCCTAAAACAGGAATAAATACTTATTATGCAGTTTTAGGGTCATCGGTTGTGATTTTGAGTATTGGACTATACATTATAAACAAAAAAAATTTATTTAAAAAGATTTAAATATTAATAATAATGTGTTATTATTAATATAGGTCTTGGTATAAAAAAAGAATATCAATGCTGATATCTTTTTTTTAATAAAGGAGTGCTTTAGATGAAAACCTTTAGCAGATATTTTGTATTAATTTTATTGTTAATAACTAGTTTTGACGTCTATGCTACTAGTTATAATACTTCTGTTAAAAAAGACATGACACTTGATGAATGCCTTTCTTATCAAGATAAAGAAAAAAGTAGCAGTGAAAACGGTTATTTTGCCCATTGTGTGAAAGCAACGTGTTACGGTGGAGTATGGAAAACTGGATATTATATAGCTAGTGATTTAGTGAAATGTACGAATGGTAATCAAAACAAATACAGAATGGTTGTAAATGATGGCTGCACTCCTTATATAGGTAGCTGCACTCCAACAGTGAAGGAAAAATATTGTGGAAGAGTATCATATTATGATTGTACAAAAACTTCTGATGGTAAAGCCTTTGTTCCACCGGTTTTAGAACCACAAACTACTACTACCACAACTACAACTCGTAGACCTCCATTAAAGCCGCAAACTACTAAAACTACCACTACAACAACTGTACTGGTAAAAAGTACTAATAATTATCTTACAGATTTAAAAGTTAATCCTGGTAATATATCTTTTTATAAATTTGTTCAAAACTATACTATTGAAATTAATAAAGAAGTTACTTCTATAGAAATTATACCAACATTGGAAGATGAGAAAGCTCAAGTTAAAGTAGAAAACAATACTTCTATCAGTATTGACAAACCCATCTTAATTACTGTTACTGCTGAAAATGGGGATACTAGACTATATACTATTAATTTAAAATATGCCGAAGTACCTTTAGATTCTAATTCTAGAATTAAACGCGTTGATATAAGTGGCTATAATCTAGATTTTGATTCTGATATAACTTCTTATAAATTGAAAATAAATAAAGAAAAAAGTTTAGATATTAATGTTGAACTGGAAAGTGAAAATGCCACTTATGTAATAAGTGGTAATGAAAATTTCAAAAATAAATCACGTATCAATATAACAGTTACTGCTCAAGATGGCTCTACTACTACTTATTTAATTAATGTTAAAAAAAATAGTGATTTCGGGGGCATCATTATTGTCATAATGGTAATAGGTGTTGCTGGCTTTGTAGGATATAAATTAATAAGAAAAATTACATTTAAAGAAAAGGAAACTAAATATGAGTACGAGTAAGAAAGTATTTATAATTATTATTTTAGGTATACTATTGGCTCCATCATTTACAGTTTTGGCTGAAATTTCTCCTGAAGAACAGTTAGTATCTACAAAATGTGTTTGTAAATATGATAAAGCAAAAAATGTTTTAGATTGCGGGGACTGTAACGATACTGATAAGATAAAAGAAGATTTACTTGATTATTGCGGTGGCCCTGAAGCTAGTTTAACATCAGAGATTAAATATTTTTGTGATCCAGCAAGTGGATTAAAATCTCTTCTACAAATAGATACTGCGCGCATTAAATCAATAGCTTTTGACAGTTGTCAATATCATTTAATGAATACTACTAAAACATATGAAACAGGTGATATCGAAGTAGCAGCTTTTTCTACTTGTTTAGAACCAAGTCAGATTTTAGGGGCAAATATTTGCAAAGAAGAAGATGTTATAAAAGCTTTAACTTTTATTGGCTACCTATTGTTTTTTGCTAAATTATTAGTTCCATTTATTATTATTTTAATGGGGACAATGGATTATTATAAAGCTATAACAAGTGATAAAACAGATACTCTCAAAGAACAAACCCAAAAATTTTTAAAACGCTTAGTAATAGGTTTCTTAATATTCTTTCTTCCGACTATTATTAATACATTCTTAACTTTATTAGGAAATTATAGTAGTACTATTTCTTCTTTCGAAGAATGTGCTGAATGTCTTATAGATCCTATTTCGTGTAAAAAGTAATTTTACACTTTTTTTAAAATAAAATTGTATTAAATAGTATTTTGATGTATAATAATACTGATATGATAGGAGGAGTTTTAAATGAAAGATGCGACAGGAGAATTAAGTATGACTGCTATTGCAGTAGTTGCTATAGCTGCAATAGGGGTAGTATTTACTACTTTAATCTGGCCATCAATAAAAGCCAATATTACTAGAAGTACTAAATGTGCTCAGGCTTTTAATTGTACCGGAACCGGTGATTTACAAGACTGTGATTACATAGATGAAAAAGGTACCCTTGTAAAAAACGGAGTAAAATGTCCTAAACAATAGTTAGAGATTAACACTAAAAAGGAATTGATGTAGATGAGAGAAGCCATAGGTGGAACATGGATTTTTGGTATTGTTGTAACTTTTATTGTGCTTTTTAGCAGTTATTTGGCCATATCAGTCAATTACTCTAAGGCTTTTCACGTCAAGAATGAAATAGTCAGTATAATTGAAAAATATGAAGGTTTTAATAATGCATCCGAAGATGCAATTGACACTTATATAAAAGGTTACGGATATGGTGTTCGTGGGCCTTGTGAAACCGGTGGTCAAGATCCAAGTAATGGAAAATATAAGTATTGCATATCATGTGTAACTAAAGTTGATAGTTTAACTAAAACTTACTATACAGTAAAGGTTTTTTTTAAACTGGATCTACCTATTATTGGGAACATATTTACATTTCCCGTAACTGGATCAACTAAATCAATCCATTTTGCTACCAATCAAGGTGTGTCATGCACAAGACTTGATAGTAAAATAGGCTACTAGATAAGTAAGGTAAATAATATGAATATAGTAATTAATAATCAAAATTATAGAATAACTGATTCCTTGAATGTTGACATCATAAAAACTCTTTCTGGAGAGTTTTCTTTATATGACATTCAACAAGAATTAGTTAATTTTTATTATAATAAAATAATCATTGATATCACTGCTATTAGGAACTATTATGACATTAATAGTGTTATAGCTTTTTTAAGTGGATTTGAGTCATCAAAAATCATAATATTGTTAAATGATAGTGAAGTTATAAATAGTAACAGCTTTTTAAGCAAGCTAGTTGAAAATGGGTATTACAATTTTACAAAAAATGCTGCTGGTATCCAGTATTTAATAGACAATCCTAATAGTTTAGAAGATGTTAAACAATATTTATTACCTTCAAGTCCTAATGCGTTTAATCAAACTAATTATCAAGAAAACTATCAATCAAATATAAAAACAGATCAAACTTATACTAAGAAAAATCCTAATCAAAAAATTATAGGTATTCAAAATTTAACGGAACATGCTGGGGCTACTACCTTAACGTATATGATGTATAAACAACTTAAATATAATTATAATGTTAAAGCAATTGAAATGAATAAACAGGATTTCGTGTATTTCCGCAATGTTGATTTAAGTTTTTGTACTTCAATTGATGACCTACAAATCAAGTTATTGCAGTTTTCTGACGTTGATGCTATTCTGATTGATTTAAATGATTTTGATGCTCAAAGTATATGTGATGAGATTTTATATCTTGTTGATCCTGGTACTATTAAATTAAATAAATTATTAAAAAAAGAAAGTAATATTCAAATGAAAACTAAAACCGGTAAAATAGTTTTAAACCGTAGTGCTATTAAACAGGAAGAAATATCTAATTTTGAATATGAAACAAAGTTTAATGTATTTTTTAACGTAAGTAATTTTGATGATCGGAAAGAACGCATTAAAATTATAGATGAAATATTGCATAATTTGGGATTTAAAAAACAAAATCCGGATAATATGGGATTTTTCAGCAATATTTTTCATAAAAACTAAGTGTTTTATTGACTTTTTACAAATTATAATATAAAATTTAAATAGATGTGAGGAGAGGTTTAGATGAGTAATTTAATAATTTCAGCTGTTAATGTTGGAGAGTTTTGTACTAAAGCATCAGAGGTTTTACAATTTGCAGGATGGGCTTTAACATTTTTTAAAGTAGCAATTCCTATATTAATTGTTGTATTAGGAATGCTTGATTTTGGTAAAGCTGTAGTTGCAAAAGAAGACGATGAAATTAAAAAACAAACAAAGAAATTGGTATACCGTGCTGTTGCAGGTATAATTATCTTCTTTATACCATCAATTGTATTGTGGTTATTTAGTGTTGTTGGAGATTATAGCGAAGCTGAAGAAAAAGCTGAATTCGATGTATGTAGTAAATGTATTTTAGTTCCTTGGGGAACAGAATGTAAGCAAGCTGTAGAATCTGAATAAAGAAACAACTAAAAAAGTTGTTTTTTTTTGCGATATTTACTAAATTATTTATTCAAATAAAGTTGAAAAACATTACTTGTTCTGTTATACTTTTATATAGAGTTGTAAGTTTTTAGATTGAGGTTTTTAATATGAAACATTATAATAAATTTTTATTAATATTTTTAATATTATTAGTTTCATTTATTATCGGAATAAAAGAAGTATATGCTGATACTGCTGAATATCAAAATAATTATTCAGTTGAATTTCTTGCTGATGATGATACTGTTTGCGAAAGTTTATTAGGTCCAACTTTTAAAAGAGATTTAGAACAAGTTTTTAAAATAATGTTGATAGCTGGTCCTTTAATAGTACTTGTTCTTACCACTACTGAATTTATTTCTGCAATCGTTAATAAAGATGATGATGCGATAAAAAAATGTGTTTCAAAATTAACTACAAGGCTGATTCTTATAGTGATTTTGTTCTTTTTGCCGATTCTTTTAAATTTACTTTTAAGCTTTTTAGATGATAAATATACGACTTGTATTGATGCTAGTTAGGAGGGCAATATGATGAATTTATTTACAACAAGTGGAATCATAGGCGATGCTTTAACCAATACTTTTTATTCTATATTTTTAATTATCGATAGTATTGTTTATTGGTTTATATCAATATGTTATCAAGTTTTTGTCCTTATCAGTCAGGTAAATTTGTTTTCTGAATCTATTTTAAGAAATATTATAGATCGAGTTTTTACCATTTTAGGTGTCGTTATGTTATTTATTATGGCATATCAAATAATTATTTTAATTATTGATACAGATAAAGCCAAAGGAGAAAATGGTGCTAAAAAGACAGTTGTTAAAATTATAACTTCCATTGTTTTAATTGTATTATTACCAACCATATACAGGTACATGGGAGTGTTTCAAAATGATGTTCTAACTTCAAATGTCATTGGAAGAGTTGTAATGGGAGGTGGCACTACTACTGAAAGTAATAATGATTATATTAAGAAAAGTGGCACAGAAATGGCTGTTATTATAGCTTCGGCATTCTTACATCCTATTAAAGATGGAGTCGAATATTCCTACATAGCTTGTTTAGAAGATGATGCCCCTTCTATTTGTACTAAATATAATGTAGCTTATGACGAAGCTATAGATAATAATGCCCCCGGAGAGTTTTTTATGAATTCAGATTTGCAAGATTCATTAAAACTAAATTTTTTTGAATCAGTATCCAATACGGAAAGACAAATGAAATATATTCCTATTCTTAGTACAATAGCCGCTTTACTTGCAATTAAAATGATTATTGCATTTTCACTTGATATTGGTGTCAGGGTAGCTAAACTTGGCTTTTTACAAATTGTTGCTCCAATTCCAATTGCTTTAAATATTGGAGAAAGTCAATCTATTTTTCAAACAAAATGGTTTAAAAATTTAAAAGATACTTATTTAGATATTTTCATGAAATTAATTATTATTTACTTTTCAATGTTTTCAATTACCATGGTTCCAAACGTGTTAGAAAATTTATGGCCAGATAATGGCGAATTCATAATCAAATTATTTGCAACTGTTATAGTTATTTTAGGTATTTTACAATTTGCCAAGGATGGGCCTAAATTAATTAAAGATTTATTCAATGTGGACCTAGACTTTAGTATTAAGAAAAGACTTAATGAAAATACCTATGCTCAACGTGCTGCATCAGTTGTTGGTGGCGGACTATCAAGTGGTGTATCAAATTTTGTTAATAAATATCGTAGTCAACAAGATCCAAACAATAAGCACTCAGTAAAGAATTTCACTGCTGGTGTTGGTAAAGGGCTTGTTTCTGGTGTAGGTGGTTTATTTGGTGGCGGCGCTCGTGGCTGGAAACATAGTGATGGTATAGATAATTGGAACAAAGTAGGAGCAGCATCTGATAAGGCGCGTAAACAATCTGACTATGTAAGAACAAACAACGAACGTCTAAAACAACGTGGTATAGATAATAATTATACAGCATTTGGTGGCCACGCGGTCCCATTCTTTACTAGAGCAGCTGGAGCTGTTAATGAATTCGGAGAGGACTCAAAAAGTGCTATTCGTCAATGGGCAGTTGGAGATGCTAGTACTGAAAAATTGCAAGCAGCTCAACTGGGACATAATTCTTTCGAAAGTTTTACAGATAATATGACTAAACAAGATAGAATTTTAAAAGCTGTTAAACAAGGTAGAGATGATGCTTTAGCTAAACTGTATCAAGAAAACAGTGTAAACGAGGATATTTTAAAGTCCTTCCGTGATGCTAATAATGGTAAATATAATAATGTAGAAAATAAAGATATTTTAGCAAATAATAAGGAACAATTAGCTAAACATATTGAAACTTATTATAAGAAAATTATTAAAGATCGTACTATTTCTAGTTTTGAAAATAATCCAGAACAATACAAGGCTGAAGTTAATAAATTGGCTGTTAATCTTAAAAAGAGTTTCGCTAGCTTAGGTCAAGAAGTTACAAAAAATGCTTTGGAAAACAGATTTGCCAACTTTGACGATTTAATGTCAAAACTACAAAATATAAAGGCTAATGACTTTGCTGATACATACGACAAGGTTATGGAAGTCAAGGGTGTTCTTAATGAACAAGTGAAAATTCAAAGCGCTAAGCTTTCAGAAGAAAAATCAAAAGAGAACAAATAATGGGAAAGGTTCATGATTACTTATATCAATCTCAAGTTACACCTTTGGCAGATTTCTGCACGGAATATATGAAATTATCTGAAATATATTGGGAAATGGCTGATCAGGATAAACTTGAAAGAATTAATTTAGCCTCTGAAAAGGTATTGATTGATAAAGCTATGGGCGAAAAAGATTATGATTTAGTTAAATTATCTGACGAACAGATTATAGCGTATTTTCACAAAGAAAAAATTAGAATATTTAAACAAATTCCTGAAGAGATGGCTTCTGTGATTACACAAAGAATTAATGATTTTGTTAATAGAAACACCTTATATGCTAGAAAGTTACGTCTGATAATCCCTAGTGAAAATATTATGACAGCTCATCAATATTACTACAACTATGAACTAGTAAAACAATTATTACCAACTTTTGAGAGTATGCTTTGGAGAAGTAAAAAATAAAGGAGGAATAAAATGGGGAATAATTATTTAATACCGGCCAATTCAAAGAAATCAATGCTTATATTAAGTTTTTTTAACCAAGTGGATTTAATTATTTTTGGAACAGGGGTGGGTTTGAGTTTGATTTTTATGTTAGCAATTAAAACTAGTGATTTATCTACTTCTATTTTGATTTTACTACCGGCGTTAATTGCTTCGTTCTTGGTTATACCAATACCAAACCAACATAATATTCGAACTCTTATCGGAAATATATATTCGTTCTTTGCTAAAAGAAGAACATATTATTGGAAAGGTTGGTGTAATAGTTATGTCGAAGACGACAAAAAGTAATTCAAAATTTACTGAAGATTGGTTACCTATAAAATCTATTCAAAACGGTATGATTGCTTTGGAAGGTAATTATTATGTGACTGGAGTTAAAGTTGAACCTAAAAATATTTTCATTTTAGATTTTCAAACTCAAAATAATATTATATTTAATTTAAGAAATTTTTATAATATTATAGACTATGAATTTTGGTTGATTGTGGCAGATCGTCCGGTAGATATTAATTTATATTTATCTCAATTACAATTACAATATAATGAATCTCCCAATCAAACAATCCGCAAAATAATTGCTCAAGACATAGCTAAAGCCGAAATCTTCAGCTCTACTCAAGTAAATGCTGTTGATACAGAATATTTCATTTTATTTCGTGACAAGAAAACAGAAATTTTGCAAAAGCGAGTTTATAATATGATAAGTACTCTAGCTGGGGTAGGATTAACATCAAGCCAAGTAAGTGATGATGATTTGAAATTTTTATTACAAAATTTCTTAAACGGTGGAGTTACTAATGAATATGGGACGGTGATGTCGGGTGTCTAATACATTTAAAAGTGAGATAGCCCCTAAGGGTATAAATTTCAATGTCAATGACTTTATGATTAGTGATAAATATGCAACTATTTTAACAGTTATCAGCTTTCCTAAATTAATTCAACCTGGTTTTCTTGCCAATATTACTAATTTACCAGGAGCTAAAGTAGTCGTAAAACATATTCCAATCGATTTTTCGACAATGAGTCGAATGATTAATAAAGAAATAGCTGATTTAAAACAGAGATATCAAAATGAAAGAGAAAGAACAATTCAAGAAAGAATTCGTCAGGATTATGAATCATTAGAATCATTTGTTCAAATGTTAGCCGCAACGCAATCTAGAATCTTTGATTTTCAAATGCATATTATGATTACTGCAGATTCGAAAGAAGAATTGGAATCAAAGAAGATGCAAGTTCGTAATTATATAGATGCTATGGGCATGCGGGCAATTCCAATGATGTTTGAACAAGAAAAAGTCTTAAAATCGATTTTACCGATTTTTCCAAAACAAGATATAGAAAAGAGAATAGGTACACCTATTCCAAGTCCTACTATTGCAGCTATGTATCCTTTTGTCTTTGATAGTATTAAAGATCCAGGATCATCTACTTTATTAGGTGTGGATTTTTCAGGCGGAGTTGTTTTATTTAATCAATTCTTATATCAAAACAAAAAAGAACATAATCGCAATAATGCTAATCTGATTATTTTAGGTACTTCCGGAAGTGGTAAAAGTACGGCAGCAAAATTATTGCTTCGTTCTCATTTCCGTAATGGTTATAAAATTATTGCTATTGATCCGGAAGCAGAGCTTTCTGAGATGACCCGTAATTTTGGGGGAGACTTTATCGATTTGGGTAAAGGTGGCCAGTTTGGTATGGTCAATCCTCTAGAGGTAATTATTGATGCTGATGATGAAGAGTTAAAACAAGGATTAGGTTATACTGTTTTAACTAGAACTTTACAGAGTCTTAAAGCTTTCATGAAATATTATTATCCATCTATTGAAGAAGATGTCTTAGCAATGTTTAGTGAAATAGTTTTAGATACTTATAAAAGATTTAATATTGATTTTAATACAGATTTCAGTAATTTTACTTCAGAAGATTTTCCAATCTTCGATGATGTTTATTCAACAATTAAAGGCAAACTTTTATCAATGCCTGAAGCTACCAGAGAAAAAGATGTTTTAGAGCGTTTGGAATTAAAAATTAGACCTCTGGTTAATGAACTTAAATATTATTTCAATGGACATACAACAATAGAAACAAAAAGTAATTTTGTAGTCTTTAATATTAAAGAGTTGATGAATAGTGATGAGAATATCCGTAATGCTTTATTCTTTAATATCTTGAAATATGCTTGGAGTTTATGTTTAGACTCGAGTATTAATACAGTTCTTTCTGTAGATGAAGCTCACGTTTTATTATCCAGTAGAAATGAATTGGGTGCTGAATTCTTAGCTCAAATTCAAAGAAGATCAAGAAAGTACAATACCGGAACTATCATTATTACACAACAACCAACTGACTTTGCAGCTCCTAATGTTATAACTCATGGTAAAGCTATCTTTGATAATGCTGCTTATTACTTAGTTATGGGACTAAAAAAACAAGCCGCAGAAGACTTATCAAAACTTATTGATTTAAATGAAAATGAAAAAGAAAGTATTAAAAGTTATAGTCAAGGAGAAGCACTATTTGTCTGTGGTTCAAGAAGAATGCGTATTAACGTTGTTCTTACTCAAGATGAATTAGATTCCTTTGGTTCAGGCGGAGGTTTATAAGATTATAATAGGCGGTGATTTGCATGACAAATATTTTAAAGCAAATAAAAATGTTATTTAAAAAGAGAGTATTTATACTACTTTTCTTTTTAATAACTTTTTTTGTCTTTAATATTCATGCAAAGGCTGCTTATTTTAATTATGCTGATTTTGATTTTGATAAATTTGCTGAAGAAAACAAAGACTATTGGACAGGTGAATGTCGCAACGAAGTTAATGAAAAAAAAGAACAAAAGTGTATTGAATTGGTGTTATCTAAACAAAGGCAATACTATACCCGATTGTATAAATTGTTAACTAAATATCAGAAAAAAGGATATTTTATTGATGACAATATTATCATAGCCACAACTTTTTATGACTTAACCCCAGATTATTTTATAGATAATAGTACAGCTTATAATATTGACCCAAACTTAAATTTGGATACGTATGATATAGATGCTGACGTTAAAAAAGATTATTTTGCAAATGAAACGGATACATTAGATTTGCTTATTAGGAATATGTTTGGTTATTCTTCTAAATGTTATGGCCTGTATGGTGATCCAGTGCAAGAAAAGCAAGAAGACGGTTCTTATTATCCGAACTGTCCGGATGGAGCTTATCCAAATGTTATTGATGGTAAGGAAGTTTGCGCTAGTGTTGCGGATTCAAAACCAGTCGGTTTTTGGGAATATATACTTCAGAATTCAGGCGCAAATGATTTTTTAGGCTTAAGTAATGAACAAAAGAAACATTGTGATGCTTTAGGTCCTTTATATCCAGAATCAACAACATATGTTGTGTCTGGTAAGGAATTATCTCCGCAAACTATCAAGAAATATTGGGAGTTCTTAGAAACTAGTGAATATTTTGATCGAAAAGTTCATCTTCGTCATTATTTTCAAAGTATTTTAAATGAAACTGGCCATAAAAGTATGAGTGAATTAAATGCAGATGAAAAAGAATTATATAAAGATGACTTAATTACTATACGTAAAAGCATTGTAGCAAATATTAAAAGCATATTAGCTTCCAGAGGTACCAAAGTAGATAATATGAATTTGCTTAATGTTTCCAATTCATTGTATTGGTGGCCAATTGGTGGATCCGAAATTACTATTGATGGAAGCGGTAACCAGTTTGCCTTAGGTGAACCATCCAGTATAAAATTATCCAGTCTATTTGGTTATCGTTTGGATCCAGTATATAAAATTCCAGATACTTTCCATCATGGAATAGATATTGGTGCACCACTTGAAACTAATATTATAGCTGTTCGTGATGGAAATGTAGTAGAAATCAATAATGATTGTGTTTCTTATGGTGATCTTGAGTGTGGTTCAAGATGGGGAAATTATATCATTGTTTCCCATGGTGATGGTAACTATAGTATATATGCTCATATTCATGAAAATACCATAGTTGTCGGAGTTGGCGATAGTGTTAGACAAGGACAAGTAATAGCTAAAGTAGGTAGCAGCGGAAAATCTACCGATCCACATCTTCATTTTGAAATAAGAGTAGGAAGTACTAACAAAGAGTCAGCTGTAGATCCTTTAAATTATATTTCGGTAGAAAATCCTCGTCCTGTATCAAGCGTTAACAGTAGTTTTGAAGCTATGTTAGTTTGTTTGGAAAGTGCCGGACCTGATGATGGTGGAGCAAATTATGTAGTTTATAATGATGCTTATGGTGCAAATATTGAATATAAAAGACCAATAGGCAATAAGGGGACCTTAACGGTAGGTCCGGGAGTTACCTTAATATGGCAAAAAGATCGTTTTGCAAGATATGGTATTTTATATGATACTGAATCTGATTCAGATTCTAATTATTATTTTGAAGGGGCTTTAATACCTAAAGATATTGTTGATAAAGTTTATTTTGATGTTATTACATCCAATTATGATAGTATAAGATCTGTTTTAACTAAAAATGGCATTGCCTTGGGTCAACCCCAAATTGATGCTTTAGCCTTATTTATGTATAATGCGGGATCTATTAAAGATTTCGTGGAAATGTATAAAACATATGGTAATACTGACGGCTTATATGATAATTTCTTTGCTAAATATACAGCAGCCCTTGGAAGTTCTACAACATTAGCTGGAAGACGATCAGCGGAATGGGAATTATTTCATAGTAGTCAGTACCGAACATGTTAGGAGGATTTTATGGGATTTGAATTTAATAAAAAAAATATCATACTCTTAATAATTTTTGTTCTTGTTATTATTACTGGTATCGTACTTTATAATTATCGTAATCCGGTGGTGGAAACAAAAAAAGAAGAAAAAATAATTTTAGTAAAAGATTACAGTCGCTTTTTTACCATAAGCAATGCTGGTAATAAGTATATTCAATATTTAAAAAATAAAGATAAAGATAATTTAATAATTTTATTAAACGAAAGTTATCTTACTTTAAATGATATTAATGAAAATAATGTTTTAGAAAAATTAACTTTATTATCTTCCGGAAATTATTCTTTTGAGGCTAGAAAAATGTATCAAGAAAATAAAAATAAAAATCTAATCAGATATTATATAAAAGGTGATTTAACCAAAGAAGTAATGGATGAATATCAAAGACCGACAGATTATTATTTAATAATTGATTTAGATATTAAAAATATGACTTTTTCTGTTACGCCTTACGATGGTAAGCTGTTTAAGGAGGCTAAATAATGGATTTTATTAAAGAAAATAAAATAACATTAATAATATGTACTTCTTTAATAGCAATAGCTTTGTTTATAGTATATTTTATTGATAATAAAGGTTTATTTAATAAATATGAATATTCGGAAAAAAATGAATATTTAAAAAAGTATGAAGTTAATGAAATCGTATCAATTAATATGGACGAAGAACAAATGGCACGTAAATATTTAGCTCAATATGTAAAATTAATTTATTTAGATCCTGATAAAGCCTATGAATTATTAGTTCCGGCATATAAAGAAAAAAGATTTGGAAGTATTGATAAATTTAAAAAACATTTTACTAATTTATTTAGTGATAGATTTTTCAATGCTAACGTTAAACAGTTAAAAGTTAGTATTAGGAATAACTATAAAGAATTTTATGTTGTTGACGAAAATGATAATGTCTTTATATTTAATGAACATAGTATAATGCAATATGAAGTAATGTTTGATAATATAACTATTTAATTATTAATAAAAATAAAGAAAAGAGGTGATAAACATGGATGGTAATTTAGCAGAAAATTTCCCGGAAAATGAAGAACTTGCTAGAGAAGTAAAGGCTCAATCAACTAATACTAAAATTGTTACAACTGGAGCTAAAGCAGTGGCTAATTATTTTGCACCTGGAGTAGGTGGTAAAGTTGTTGACATTGCTTCTAAAACCAGGGTAGGTAGTCAAATTCTTGATGCTGGTGGGCAAGCTTTATCAAATGTTACTAAAAGTGTTCCTTTTGGTAATAAGATTCAAGATACATTAAATAAAGCTGACGATGCGGGAGTTATAGATGCTGCTGATAAAGCTTTGGATATGACCAGTGGTGGAGCAGGAGCTGCTAGTGCCGGTACCAGTGCAGCTGGCAGTGCTGCTACAAAAGCAGGTAATTCTCTTTTGGATAAAGCCCCGTTACTTGGCGATTCAGGTTTATCATCATCTCCTAATAAGACTGGTTTAAACTTAGGATTAGATAATTTTGGTGCTGATTTATTAAATTTTAAACCTAAACTTAATCCAATGCTTTTAGGTTTTGCTGGAGGAATTTTTTTCTTATTCTTTTTTATAATGTTATTTTATCCTCAATCAACATTGAATTTAACAGCAGGAACCGGGATGGTAGCACAAAGTATTGAGAATCAAGCTATGACTTTAGATGTAAATCAAATTGAAAATTTAATGATTTATGTTGGAGATTCTAGAACGCAAGGAATCCAAAGTCAGTTAAATAAAAATAATATTACTTATATTGCGGAAAGTGGTAAAGGATATTATTGGTTTGTAGAAACTGCTAAAAATGAATTATCTGCCTATATTTCTGCAGATACGCAAAAATTCGTAGTTATTAATTTAGGTCTTAATGATTTAGGTAACAATGATCAATATATTAATATTTATAATACCATTATTCCCAACTATAAAAATGTTAAATTCTATTTTGTGTCTGTAAATCCGGTTAATGAAGAATTAGCAAATTTAAATGGTTATAATGTTAATAATAGTCAAATTGAAATATTTAATCAAAAGTTATCATCCACTTTTGTTAATTATATAGATGTTTATAGTCAAATCAAGGATGATTTCGTAACATCTGATGGCATTCATTATGATGGTGCTACCAATGAAAGAATTCATAATATTATAGTTGATTATATTAAACAAAGAACAAATGTTTCTTTCTTATCTGAATATCCTGGTGTTAAAAAATCGATATCTTTAGAGGGCATATCTATACTTACTGTTTTAGGTGATTCTGGAATAGCTGAATTAAATAATTATATTAATTCTCAGATTGGCTTAGGAGGAAAATGTACAGGTATAGGTGTAGCTGGAGCTGCAACCGGACTAATTAATGGTCTTCATGAGTTTGGATATCATTTACCATATTATTATGGTGGAGGCCATGGGACCAATAATGGTATAGATTTAAACTGGGGATCTTATGTTGGTGAAAGCATGCCAACTCCAAAGGGTAATGTTTATTATTATGGTGGTTTAGATTGTAGTGGTTTCGTTAATTGGTCAATGAATACGGCTGCCGTAAGTGGCGGTACTTTAGCTGGTGGATTTACTAACTACGGTCAAATAACCGAATTTGAAACATTAACTCCAGGTGATTTATTAGATAGTGATTCTCATGTTATTATGGTAATCGAAAATAAAGGCACCTATGTCCAATGTGCCGAAGCCACCAGTGGTGGAGTTCAATTTACAACCAAAACTAAAAATGAAATAGTATCCCAAGGATATCGAATGATTGATATGGATGCTTATTATAAAAATAATTGTGGAGCATAAGAGGTTATTATGATAAAGAAAATATGTATATTACTTATTCTTTTAATGCTGGTAACCGGATGTGAAGCGGTTTATACTATTGAAGTAACTGGTGACGGTATTAACGAAACATTGGAAATTCATAATTATGATAAAGATAGCTGGACCAAAGGTAATTCTTTATATCAAAACTTAATTGAAACTGCTTCAAAAAGTTTTGTAGCTACCGATTATCGTAACGAAAAACCAGAAGTTAACCAAAAAATTGAAGGTATAAACTATTATAATATCCAAAAAATATCATCTCCAAATGATTTAGGATTAAAATATCAAAATGCGTTTACTTTTAATGATTATGAACATTCCACCATCGTTTTTTCAAATTTTAATCAATTAAAATATAGGGTAAATCGTAATAAAATAAATATAAATAATGACAAAGAGCTTTCAACTTTTATTAGTTATCCCAAATTAAATAAGCTGACAGTTAAATTATTAACCAATTATCAAGTTAATGATAATAATGCTGATGAAGTAAAAGACGGAGTATATTATTGGTATTTTAATAAAGATGATTATCAAAATAAAAAAATTAATTTAGAAATAAATAAATCTCAAGAAATAGATAATCTTAAAATTCTCCAAATGGATGAGAAAGGTTATTTTGGCAAAAATACCTTAATTGGTATCTATACATTTTTGGGATTAATATTACTTGTTGGTGGGGGAATAATATTCTTTAAAATTAAGAATTCTAACAGGTAATAGTAGCTAAAAGAAAGAATTTGATATATAATAAATTTACGGAGAGAGACATATGAAATTTAGAGTAACAGGAAAAGACTTAATAATATTTATAACTTTTTGTATCTTTTTACTTTATTTATGTGCAGTAGCAGTCTTAAATGTTACTTCACTTTTAAATGAAGGAAGTTTTGCTGGTTTAAATCCTTTTCCGGCCTTTGCCAGTCCATATATAGGCGCTACACTTGTTGTGTTTTTTGCGGTTTTAATTTCTATATTCTTAAGTGTTTCTTCTTATATTTTTGATCGTGATGGATCAGGAGTTGGAATTATTTTAGGTAAAAAAGAAGAAAAAGGGTATAGTCGCTGGACTAAAGATCATGAAATGAAAAAAGCCAAAGATGTGGTTAGAATCAAAATATCTGACGAAACTACAGAAGCAGCTGGGGTATCAGTATTAAATAATGGTAAAGAGATGTGGATTGATAACGGTGAAAACCATACTTTAGTTATTGGTGCTACTGGATCAGGTAAAACAACAGCTGTTGTTGATCCTTTAATTCAAAGTTTAGCTAAAGCTGGCGAAAGTATGATTTTAACCGACCCTAAAGGTGAGTTATATCGCAATCATAGTGAAATGCTACGCAATAAAGGATACAATATAATTGTTTTAAATTTTCGTAATCCTAATTTAGGAAATGCTTGGAATCCTTTAACCTTGCCATACCATTTGTACAAATCAGGTAATACTGATAAATCTACTGAATTATTAGATGACGTAGCATTAAATATTTTGTATGATCCAAATAATAAAGCTGAACCTTTCTGGGAAAAAAGTGCAGCTGATTATTTTTCTGGTTTATCTCTAGGATTATTTGAAGATGCGACTGAAAAAGAAATAAATTTAAATACTATCAGCTATATGTCAACTGTTGGAGAAGAAAGATTTGCTAATAGTGACTATATTAAAGAATATTTCCTACTTAAAGGTGAATCATCAAGTCCTTATATATTTGCTTCTAATACGACAAATGCTCCAACTGAAACTAAGGGTGGGATCTTATCAGTATTTAGACAAAAGATTCGTCTTTTTGCATCACGTGAACAATTATCTGAAATGCTTTCTTATAGTGACTTTATTATGCGTGATATTGGTCGTAAAAAGACAGCCGTATTCATGATAATTCATGATGAAAAGACAACCTATCATGCTTTAGCGACAATCTTTATTAAACAATGTTATGAAACATTAATAGATGTAGCTCAAGAGAATGGTGGAAAACTACCATTTAGAACTAATTTTATTCTAGATGAGTTTGCTAACATGCCACCACTTAGAGATGTTACCACAATGGTTACGGCAGCCCGCTCAAGAAAAATCAGATTCACTTTTATCATTCAAAACTTTGCTCAATTAAATGAAGTTTATGGTAAAGAAAATGCGGAAACTATTAGAAGTAACTGTGGTATTTTAATATATTTAATTACTACTGAATTAGCAGCTTTAGAAGAAATAAGTAAATTATGTGGAGAAATAAAAAGTAAAGAAAAAGATAAAACGGTTACTAAACCACTTATTACAGTTAGTGATCTTCAAAAAATGCAGTTAAATGAAGTTGTAATTTTAAGATCCAGAATGAATCCTTTCCGGACAAAATTAACCCCTAGTTATGAAATCAATTGGGGTCATAATTTTGCAAGTGGAGAATTAATTGAAAGAGAAAAACATCCAATTGAATTATTTGATATTAAAGAATTTGTTAAGAAGAAAAAAAGAGATAAGTTATTTGAAGCATTAGATAACGTTGAGAAAAAAGATGGATTTAAACCATTTAATCCGTTATTCGGGCAAATGCCAGAACCAAAAGAGATACCAAAAAATATAAAACAAGAAGCTATTGTTGTTCCTGATGAGGAGCCTAGTAATCCAATAACCACTTTTAATCCTCTTAATGAACCACTTACGCCACCTAAGGCAATTATTTCTAAACCAGAAGATATCGAAACCTTAGAAGCACCAATACCAGAGATTGGTAGACCTAATGGGAATCCATTTATGGGTGGCAATACGCCACAATTTAATATCGACGATTTAGTTAAAAGAATTGATGCTAAAATTGCGGAATTAGAAGCTGAAGAAGCAGCTCAAAAACAAAAAGAAAATGGTGGAATTCAAACAGTTGCAAAAGATGAATCAATTGAAAAACTGGAAAATACTATCTATGAAAAATTTGATGATTTTTTAGTTAATGATTCAACTGTCACAGATAATTCTGAGCCGATTATTAATATTGACCAAGACAGTGAAGTAGTAAGTGATAATACTGTCACTGACGATCAGTATTATGATGATTTTTTCAATGAAGAGTAAGATAAACAACAGTTTATCTTTTTTTTTATTTTTCATAAAATATATTATGAAGACAATTAAAAAAGAAAATTATCAAAGTGAAGGAATATTTATTAATCTAGATGAAAGTTTTAAACCATATGAAAACTTGTTATGCAATCATCAGAAATATTTAAATAAAAATAATAAATATTTTATTTATTGCCTTAAAGGATTTAAAAGTAAAAGAGTAACAGCTATTCTTGAAGCATATGGGTATGACGTCACTTTAGTTACTTAATCCTTTTTTAATTGAATAAATGTTCAATATCTGATACAATCTAAATGTGATTATAATGGAAATACTTAAGGTAATAGATAACTTTATAAATGAACTTCTTAATAATATCGGTATTTTTGCGCCGCTACTAGCTAGCATTTTAATAGTCGTAGAATCAATTATTCCAGTGTTGCCGCTTAGTGTTTTTATCACAGTTAATTTTGTCATTTTTGGCTCATTTTTCGGATTTGTTTTAAGCTGGTTTTTAACTTGTATAGGATGTTACTTATCTTTTACAATATTTCGTAAAAATGTTAAATTTTGGTTTGATAATAAATTTGTTCAAAATGAGGAAAAAAGAATTGCCAAATGGATGAGAGTTGTTAATAAATTGAAATTAGAACAATTAGTATTGTTAATGGCTATTCCGTTTACACCAGCATTTTTAGTAAATATTGTAGCTGGATTATCTTCCATAAATAAAAGTAAGTTTTTAACAGCTATTTTAATTAGTAAAATATTCTTAGTATTATTTTGGGGATTTGTTGGAACCACTTTTTTAGAAAGTTTAAAGAATCCCATTAATTTAATAAGAATTGTGGTAATAACTTCAGTGGCTTATCTTATCAGTAAAATCGTAAATAGAAAATTTAAATTAGAGTAGGTGAATTATGGAATATTTAATAGTAGGTTTGTTAGTAGTTAGTATTATTTTATTAATTGTTCTTTTAGTAAGAAGGAATAATAATGAGGAAATTACTTTAAGACTAGGAAAGTTTGAAACCGATCTTACTAAAGAAATGGGAGAATTTAAATTTTCTTTTAGTAAATCTCTTGGGCAAGATTTCAAAGAATTGAATGAAACTATTGAAAAAAGATTGAACTATATTAATGATAAAGTCAATGAAAGATTAGATGCTAATTTTGAAAAAACTAATAAAACCTTTGCTTCAATTTTGGAAAGAATCAGTAAGATTGATGAAGCTCAAAAGAAAATTGATGGACTTTCTAATGATATAATCAGTTTACAATCTGTCTTAACCGATAAAAAAACAAGAGGTATCTTTGGCGAGACTAATCTGCAATATATTTTAGAAAGTATCTTTGGAAAAAATGATATGATTTATCGTATGCAATATCAGTTATCTAATAAATATATTGCTGATGCCATTTTATTTGCTCCCAAACCTTTAGGGACTATTGCTATTGATTCTAAATTCCCTTTAGAACATTATCAAATAATGACTAACATTAAATTGGATAAGACAACAAGAGATGGAGCTACTAAACTATTTAAAGCAGATGTTAAAAAGCATATTGACGCCATTA
>CAYQDO010000014.1:0-23140 GCA_964416365.1 uncultured Muribaculaceae bacterium
AGTCATAAATTATTTTCAATCTATTTATAACTTTGATTATACATGTTATAATAAATTCTGTTATAATTTATTTGGGGAGGTTTTGTATGGAAAATAACAACCATGAATATATAAATGGTATTATTATTGAAATGAAAGATGCTCATCTTTTGGAAACAAAAAAAATAAGTGATAAGCATCATACTTTTGGAGATTTATATCTGCAAAGAAACATTTTATTTAGTGTTATTTGCAATCAAAATAAGGATATAGCCTGGAAATCTAAAAGACATTACGATGAAGAAAATGATCCCATGTTCAAGGGGGATTTCGTTGTTGGATTAAACACACCAGAAGGTCCTATGTGCTATCATGTTAAATTAATGTATTGGGATTTGTTTGATGTACTTGAAATACCTAATGCCCCAAAATACGATGGATATACACCTGAAGAAGCACTACTAAAAGTAAGAAGTATTTTGCCTAAAAATAATCAAGAACTTTGTATGAAATTAGTATTTACTAAAAAATAACCAGACAAGCAATTGCTTGTTTTTTTGTTACCTAATTAGGTGATTTACATATAATACCATGATAATGAAAGGAGAAAAAACATGCAGATTTATATTTCTTCGTCACTAGAATTACATTTATTTTTTGGTCGAATAATGAAAGAACATGCTCTGTTCCTAGAGATGGGCTTTCCAGGAATACAAAAGGAATTTATTGAAGAAGCTAGGTGGTATCAAAATCAATTTGAAAAATTACTAACTGAGGTTGTAAATATTAGTAATGGCTATGTCCGTCCCCAAGTACTAACTTCAGGTGAACTAGTTACAAATTATACTTTAAATACTGAAATGAAAACTGAAAAACTTACCGGTATCCCAATTAATAAAAATATAACTATAATGGAAACTAATATGTTAGCTACCTATAATAGAAATGTTGAAACAGTTTCAGAAATTGATGTAAAAAAAATAAATGCTTATACTATTAGATTACTAGACGGTTTAATTAACTTAAAACAAAGAATATTAGATGGAATGCTTTCTTGTAATTTATTTACTATAAATTATCCATTATTAATTGATCATATTATGAGAGAAGCTAAATTATATCAATCTCACTTAAAAGCCTTAGAAAGTGGTCAAGACATCACAATAAAAAATGTTCAACAAGAAGAACTATTTTGGAATCAAATAATGATGGAACATGCTTTATTTATTCGTGGACTTCTTGATCCAACCGAAAATGATTTAATAAATACGGCTAATGATTTTGCCAATGAATATAATATGTTACTAGAAGATGTAGATAAAGCTATGGATTTAAATAATCTAACTGAAAAATCATACCAAGAAACCTTAAAGTATCGAGATTTTAAAGAGGCAGGACTAAAAGGTATCGACAATTGTGAAATAAAATCAATTATTATTCCCCTACTTGCCGATCATGTTCTACGTGAAGCCAATCATTACCTACGTATCTTAAAAAATTAATATTTAATTGTTTTATTTAAATATTAAAAATCACTATAATTTGATATAATTTATCCAGAGACTAATTGAATGAATGGTAGAAATAATAGTTAAATCAAAAGACAAATAAATAATGGCAAAAAGAATTATTTTTGAATATTTATCAATAATATTTATCTTTCCATAATTTTATGAGGTATATTAATTATATTAAATTACTTTTTAAAAATGGAATTAAAAATATCTTATAAAAGTTTGATTAAATCAAACTTTTTTTATTTTTTTGTATAGTTTAATTATTTAGCAAAATAAAAAAATCATAGTATACATAGAAAGGAGCGTGAAATATGTATTCTTCTCAATTTGGCGTAAAAAAATTAAAAGATAGTGATAAATGTATCCCAATCACATATTTCTGCTGCGGACCTACCGGAGCTACTGGACCGACTGGACCGACTGGACCGACTGGACCGACTGGGCCTGCTGGAGGACCTACCGGACCTACTGGCGCTACTGGACCGACTGGACCTACTGGACCGACTGGAGCTGATGGGGCTATTGGACCTACCGGGCCGACTGGAGCTGACGGAGCTATTGGACCTACCGGGCCGACTGGACCTACTGGAGCTGATGGGGCACAAGATTTAAGTATATATTTAGCAACTGATCAATCTATTAGTGATGGTGGGTGGCTTGGATTAGGAACTTCTTCATCCGAATCAAATTTTGCAAGAAGTACTATTGTAATTCCACATAATGCTATTATTACTGGTATAATACTAAATATTAGAAACAATACATTACCTGATTCTACAGTAACCGCAACAATTTTTACCAGTCCATGTGGATTTGTAGATCCTATAGACACTGGATTATCAGTTACTATAACGGGACCTAGTAGCGAAGAAAATCCAAATTGTTTGGGTATGGCGACAGGTAATGTTGCTATAACCCAAGGACATCTATTATCAGTACAAATTACTACAGGTGAAGGTGTTGGTGCATTAAATGAAGGTGCAGCTGTTACTATTTTATTAACTTTGCCATAAACAATACTTATTTAATAATTATTAACAGTGGATTTTCAAGTATATCCGAGCTACCTTACAAGGTGGTGCTTAAGCAACATTAACAGTAGTCCGTTTAGCATAAGAAAAGATAGAATTATAATTCTATCTTTTTATTTGGTTTTCATTTTTTTCAAAATAACCAAGTTAATTATGTAATATAATAGTCCAAATAAAAGTACTATACCCATATTAATAATAATTGGTTTAAGATTTTCAAAACTATAATTAGTTAAGATTACAATATCATTATTATTTTTTATAAACCAATATGAAGGAAATATCTTGGCAATTTTTAGTACAGAACTCCCTAATATTTCTTGAGGAACAAAAGCGCCACATATAAAACTAGTACCTAAAGAAACAACGTTATTAATTGCGTTCATTACTTCTTTATTTTGAATGTTATTACCAATTAAGAATCCTATAGATAATGCTGTCAAGCAGAAAACAAATAAATTAATTATTAATAATATTCCCTGTTTATTAAGTAAATCAGTTTTAAAAAAACAAAATCCTAAAATAACGAATAATAACCAAATCATTAAGGTAATTATTAAATTGGAAATAAATAATAGCCTACTTTGTTTATTATATGGCATCGGACTAATCATATTTCTTTTTTTGATAATTGCATTTTTAAATGAACTCATTGTTATACCGATAATCATAACGGTCATGGCTATTACTGAATAATTAGAAAAATTATACAAATAATTAGCGGCATAATTATTCTCTTTTTTCTGGATTAAAACAACTTCAGTTTCATCTTTTAAATCTTCTTCAATATAATTAACTAATTTTTCTTCACTGATATCATTGGCATTATAAAGATTAGCAATATTCAAATAACGATTCAAATACATCAAAGCATATGTGGAACTAAAAGAATCCGGGACTCTTTCAAATTTTATTTGGGGATCATTATTTCTTAAAAAATCATCAGTAAAATTATCTGGAAAATTTAAGATTAAATCAACCTTACGATTAAATAAAGCATCTTTTAAATCTTCTAAATTAATTTCAATAATGTTAGAATTCTTCTTAATATATGTAAGGAAAGATTTCATTAATGTTGTATCTTCCATATTCACGAGGGCAATATTAGGTTTCTTTGCTGTGAATTCATTAGTTTGATTATTAGTGCTCGTAAATATTACTGAAAATAGTGTAAAAATTACTAAATATAATAAAATTAATCCAATATGTTTTTTTATTATTTTAAGGTATGTATTAAATACTATCATATTTTTTCCTCCTTAAAATAACATAAGAAGTTGTTATCATTATAAATGTAAATATTAATAAACTAAATAAGTTTTGAAAATAAATATTTAGATCATCATAATAATAAAGAGAATATAATGCTTTCATTATCATTGTTACAGGATTAATTTGTCCCAGTATGGGAATATTTTGATCAATTAATTCTCTTATATTGCTTATCATCATACCAGATAAAAAAGATAATGACATCGTAACAGATATTAAGATTCCTACTTTTGTATCTTCATTTTTTTTATTTGATAATCCTATTAAGGCACCTAAACTTATACCAGCTAAAGTACCTGCTATCGCTAAAATTATTAAAGGTAAAGTTTGCGTACCAAAATCAACTTTTAAAATATAATTTAAGTATCCTAATAAAATCAATATTTCGGTAAATTGAATAATGAAAGCTATTAGCAAAGAAATTAGAAGTAATTTTAGTTTATGAATTGGTGATACATTTATCCGTGCTGCTTTTTTGCTTAGATTAGATTCACTATCAATAACAGCGTTAATTCCGAAAATGCCACCATATAAACAAGACATCCCAATTAAAGTATAGAAATATGTAACGATAAAACTGATTTTTTCATTACTAACATCATTGAAATAATCTTTATTTAAATCTTCCATAACTAGATTTTTTAAATCTTGTTTATCCAAAACAATATGATTAATAGCACTGCTTACTTGATGAAAATTATCCACTACACTTTTAATTATGGATTGTGATATACCATTTTCTTTTACAAAAACTTTTATTTTATCTTCTACTAATATATATCCCTTTATTTTATTATCATTAAGTAAATCCTGAGCTTCTTTTAAATTAACATATTGAGAATTAAAAATTTTTTCTTCTGTCGATAAAGCACTGATTAAGTCTTTAAAGTTTTCATTAGTATTAAATTCCTCATTATTAACAACAGCTATATCAATAGTATCAAATTTTTCACTCTCATCAATATTGGAAAAAGCCAAATTAAAGAAAGTACCTAAAGCAATTGGAAAAATTAATGTCCAGAAAATAAGGGATTTCTTTTTTAAAATTATTTTGAATTGATTGATAAATATATGTGAGAACATGTTAATCCCTCAATTCTTTACCAGTTAATTCTAAAAATACATCATTTAATGTCGGTAACTCAGAGAAAAATTTATTATACTTTATTTTCTTATCTTTCATAAATTCAATAAGATTTAATATATTGTCTTTGCCTTTTTTAAAAGTTAAATATAAAATATGACCATCGTAATTTACTTCTTCAATATTTTTAAATTTACTTATTTCATTAATAATGTCAATTGAAAGATCCTCAACTTCGACGGTTACTTTTTCTTCTATATTTGTTAGTTCTTTTAATTCTTTGGCTGTTCCACTGGCAATAATTTCTCCTTTATCTAAAATAATGATACGATCACAAAGAATTTCAACTTCCTCCATATAATGAGTTGTATAAATAATGGTTGCTCCCTCTTGATTTAACTTTTTAATGCCTTCTAATATATTATTACGACTTTGTGGATCAACAGCAACGGTCGGTTCATCTAAAAAGATTATATTGGGCTTATGAGCTATCCCGCAGGCAATATTTAATCTTCTTAATAATCCACCACTTAGCTTTTTTGGATGAAAATCCTTAAATTCATTTAATCCCACTAAATTAATAGCGTCTTCAACATATTTCTTTCTAATATCTTTTTCTTTAATATATAAACCACAGAAATAATTAATGTTTTCATATACTGTCAATTCATCAAATACAGCAATATCTTGAAATACAACCCCTATTTGCTTTTTAATATCATAAGATTCCGGAGTCATTTTTTTACCTAAAATTTTTATTTCCCCACTGTCAAAATTTAATAATGATAAAATACAATTGATAGTGGTAGATTTCCCACTTCCATTTGGACCTAAAAGTCCTAATATTTCTTTATCTTTTACAATATAACTTAAATCTTTAACAGCTTGTAAACCTTTATAGCTTTTGTTTAATTTTTTAATCTCAATTATATTATTCATTATAACCTCCAAGCACGCTTATTTAATTATAACATAATATTTCTTTACTTTTAATAATTATGGGGATGTGATACAATTTATTTAAATAAGGAGTAAAGATGAAAAAGAAAAATATAATTTTAAGCATTTTTTTAGTAATATTATCGTTAAGTATCGTATTTAGATATATTGATTTTTTCCTAATCAAATCTGATAAAAAACCATTGTTTGCTGTACTGGTTACGAGGTACAAAGATGGTGGAAGTATAGAATATTGGGGATTAGGATATAAAGTTATTAGTTGTCATAATCTAAGTGGTGATAATTCTCAAAATTTAGGTTTTTATACGATGAATATAGATAGCATCTGCATGAATAGTTCGGAAGTGTATACTTTATATCACAAAGTCATAGATAATTTAATTGGTGGTGGTATAAATTCTGAATATTTAAGTTTAGATATAAGCAGTTTTGAATTATTGGATGATTATTATAAGAATCTACTTGTTGAATATTGTCAAAAATATAATAATAATGTTCTAACCTATTCATATGAAGAATTAAAAGAAAATGGATACGCTGAAGAAAATGATTTAGATTTAAAAGGTCATCTAATAAGTATCAGTAAATTTGATAAATTCAATAATGAAATAGTTTTAGAGATTGGTTTATATCATGCAAGTTTAGGAGCTAAAGGTTACGGCTATCGAGCTACTTTTGAAAATAATACTTGGAAAATAGCTCAAAAATATACATTTGTAAGTTAAAAAACTAATTTAAAAAAATAAAAATCAGGCAAATATTATGTCTGATTTTATTTTAAAACTTTTTTACCACATTTCTGTATAATTTCCGGTACTTTTATAAATATCGTCCATTAAAATAATGTAATCGAAATTATCTGATTTTAACAACTCATCGTATTTTGTTAATGTAACTAATCTTACTTCAGGTGGTAAAGATTCGGCAATATAAATATATTCTTCATCTAAACCGATAATAATGGCAACATGTCCATCACGACCAATTATATCTCCAACTTTTACTTTACCACTTTGCATTAATTCTTTGGTTATTGGTATGTTTTCACCTAAATCTCCGACATCGTCATCGCGAATGGTATTACCAGCTCCAGAATCACCAACATCAAATCCACCATTTAATAACACCCAAGTAATAAAGCCACTACAAGTAAAACCATTTGGCCTTTGACCTCCTAAAAAGGCATCATACAAATTACAACCCCAAATAGCCGGTCCAAATCTTTTTGACGTAATAGATTCAAATTTACTTTCGTGTAAGTATAAACCACGGTGATAATATCTACCTTCTCCATCTACATGACTTTGACCAGTATGATTATTTAATCTACCATTTTCGTTAAAATACCTGATTCTATATTGAAATTCTAAAAGGATGAATCTAGCTACTGCTACAGGTCCCATTCTAGTTCCATATCCAGCTTCATTGATTCTATCATAAAAAAGTTCATCTAATAATTTAGCTTCTTCTTCAGAATATCTTTTACAAGGTAAATATGATTTAGACTTATTTATTTTGGGAGTAGTAACTAAATCAGTCACAATTACTTCTATCTCCTTGTTTACATCATCAGTTGTAATTACAGAAACATTGGATATTCCTGGGGCGATACCCTTAACTAAACCTTTACTAACCGTAGCAATATTTTCATCACTACTACTCCAAGTAACTTCCATTTCCTTATTTTTATTTGTTTCAATATTTGCTTCTAATTGATACTCTTCGCCAACTGCTAAATAAAGCTTCTCTTTATTTAAATTAATATTTAAAGTTTTCAAAGACGTATTCTTTGATTTATAAGAAATCCCTTTACTTAAATTTAAATCATCTTTAAAAAAAGCAAATATAGATAAACATACTATAAAAAACAAGATGGTTATTTTTGTTTTTCTATACATAATAATCACTAGGGTAAGTATATCATGAAAATTTAAATTCTGAAATCAAATTAGATATATTTTGATATAATATACGTTAAGGAGATATTGCCATGTTAAAAAAAATCATTGAAAGCTGTCAGTTTGTTAAAGATAATTCTAATTGGGTAAAAATTAATCATGCTAAATTAAAAGAACTATGCTTACCAATTAATAAAAACTTCCATTGGTTACAAAATAATCCATATGAAGTATTAGATTTAGATATTGATACTCTTATACACTTTTTATTAATTTATCATTCTATAAGTTTTTCATTTTGGGGAAACCCTAAATGGACCATAAAAACACCAGAAGGAAATTTAGATGGATCATATGCCATAATGTATTTACTACTAAATAAAATTAATAATAATCCTGATTTTGTTTGTTTTGATTATTTAAGTAATCTCTCTAAAGATGAATTTAAGAAATTATTAGAAGGTAATGTAGAAATTCCATTATTGGAAGAAAGGTATAATAATTTAGTTAATCTTAGCAAGATTGTAGTAAATAATATGAACGGAAACTTTTCCAACTATATTAAAACTATCAACAAAGATGAAGATTTATTTACTATTATCATATATGAGTTTTCCAATATATTTAATGACGTTAGTATTTATAAAGAAAAGCCCGTATATTTTTTTAAATTAGCTCAGTTACTTACGTCTGATATTTTACATATAAAAAAAATAAAAGAAAACATGGAGGTTGATTATTCTAACCTGGCAGGCTGTGCTGATTATAAAATACCGCAAATTTTAAGAAGTTTAAGTATTTTAGAATATCAAAGCGAGTTAGCTGAATTAATTGATAATAAAATAGAACTACCTAAAGATAGTGAAATGGAGATTGAAATAAGAGCAAATACAATCATAGCATTAAAAGAACTAAGTCAAATATTTACAAATAATCCGATAGACATAAATGATGCAATATGGTTAAAAAGTCAAAATAAAAATATTGCTCAAAATCCTTATCATTTAACAAGAAATAGATTTTATTAATAGATTTATGATATAATTCCTATTGAGAGTGAGAATATGAACTATAAAACAAAAATTAATCGTAGAATAATTAAACAAGCTAAAAGAGAATTTCTTTTTAAATATCTAAGTTCTATACTAATAAGATTAATTGTTTTAATCATACCTATATTATTCAGTAAAGCAATCGATAATATTAATCTTGGGACATATAAAACAGCGATAATTTTCGTAGCTATAAATATTGTTTTAATTATAATCCAAAGATTTGCTGAAATATTTAATACCTACTTATGGCATAAATTATATAACAAACTTTATGAAAAATATACAGATTTAGCACTGCAAAGTACCTATAACAATTCTTTATTTAGTTTATCAAGAATAAGTAATAGTGAATTTATTAATATAATTAATAATGATATAAACATCATGGCTGAATTTTTTGGTAATTTTGTAACTCGTAGTGTGCGAATAGTTGAATTCATAGTAATATTTATTTATTTCTATATTATTAATATTTACGTGGGTTTTGCTGGAACCTTAGTATCAATTGTAGCCTTATTAATTTTATTTTTATCTCGAAAGAACATTGAAAAAGTTAATATTCAAAAATCATTAGAACTTGATCGTAAAACCAATGTTATGACAGAATTCTTTTTAGGTATTAAAGAAATTAAGAATTTTAATATATTTAAACAAATTAAAAACCGTGGCAAAAATTATACCAAAAACTACTATAATGCGGTATTAACACAAAGAGTTGTAGAAGATGGCTATAAATATTTTCTAACATTATTAATTGACTTATTTCGATTAGGGTTAGTTATATATGGCGTTGTTTTAATATCCAAAGGTCAAATGACTATGGGTACATTATTAATTGTTTATAACTATTATGCTCAGTTAATTGAAAATTTTACCGAATTTGCTTCTTTCACAATTAATTATCGTCAATTTAAAGTTGCTAAAAAACGTTATTATAAGTTAATAGAATACAGTCAGAACAAAACCGGAGATAACCATTATTATAATAATGATATGAAGGGTGCTATTGAATTTAAAAATATTTTATATGGCTACCGTGATAACCCTACTTTAAATAAAGTTAGTTTTAAAATCGAACCTACTTCAATAACCGCCATAACAGGAAAATCCGGTAGTGGTAAATCAGGTATCTTTGAGTTATTATTAAAACTTAATCGTCAACACGAGGGCAAAATTTTAATTGATAATCTCAATGCTAATGATTATGATAATGACTATTATTTTAATAATATATGTTTAGTCAGTAAAGATCCTACATTCTTTAATATGAGTATTAGAGAAAATTTAAATATCATAAATGATGATTTTTCCAAGATTGTAAGAATCTGTAAACAATTACAAATTCATGAGGAAATCATGCAATTAAATGATGGTTATGATACTGCCATAAGTACTACTGGCGCTCCTCTATCTAATACCTTAAAATACTTTTTAGGCATTGCCAGAGTTTTAGTAAGAGATTCCCAAATTATGTTATTTGATGAGGCTTTTGATACATTTGACAAAGAAACTAGATTAAAATTAATTAATTTACTACAAATTTACAAAAAGCATCATACTTTAATTATTATAACCAAAGAACCAGATATTTTGGAAATAGCTGATCAAATCATTTTAGTAGATAAAAATAAAGTTATCAAAACAGGTAATCATCAATCTCTAAAAAGTAATGCAATTTATCAAAGTATTATTAAGAAATAAAATAGTTAAACTATTTTATTTTTTATTTAAAAAAAGTTTTTTTCATATGATATAATATTAAAGGTGACCCTATGAGAAAATACTTAATAATATTTATAAGTTTACTTGTTTTTTTTACCAAAAATGTATATGCCTTAGATATAGATTTAAAATCAGAAAATGTTCTTATATATAATCTTAGTGAAAATAAAATAGTTTATGAACAAAACAGCGAAGAAAACACTAAAATTGCCTCTTTAACTAAAATTATTACAGTCTTAGTAGCTCTAGAAAATATTCAGAACTTGGATGATAAAATAACTTTAACAGAAGAAGTATTTAATGGCTTAGTAGAAGCTGATGCTTCAGTGGCTGGTTTTAAAACTAGCGAAACCGTTTCTTATAAAGATCTTCTATATGGAGCTTTATTACCTAGTGGAGCCGATGCAACACGTGCTTTAGCTATCAATTTATTTGGTAATGAACAAAATTTTGTTAAAGAAATGAACAAACTAATGGAAAAATTGGAAATAAAAAGTACTTACTTTACTAACACTAGTGGTCTTGATGAAGAAGGTCAAAAAGCAACTTTAAAAGATCTATTAAAAATAATGTTGTATGCATTTAAAAATGATCGATTTATGGAAATATTTAACTCTCAAGAATATACAATATCTAATGGTCGTTTAAAATTACTAAGTACTTTAAACTATTATGAAAAGAAATATTCCTTAGATATCAGTTTTATTAAAGGTAGTAAGACTGGATATACTAATCAAGCGGGATTATGTTTGATTAGTTATGCCCAAAAAGATGGTTTAGATTTACTATTAATTACGACAAAAGCTCCAATTGATGAAAATCGTTACCCCTATAATGTAACTGATGCTATAGAGGTTTATAATTATTATTTCAACAATTATAAATATGAAAGATTACTAACTGATAATCAAATCATTACAGACATAAAAACCAGATATAGTAAAAATAATAAAATAAATTTAGTATACAAAGGTTATGACTTTAGATATCTATTACCTGCTAATTATAATCGGAATGATATTAAGTTTAATTATAGAATTAATAAAGAGTATGTATCTTTTTTAACTAATCTTGAGGAACCCATAGGAAAATTTTCTATAACATATGAAAATAATGAAATATATTCCAATGATTTGTTTTTAAAAGAAAAAGTAGATTTTTCAATCTACTCATTTATCGCTTATTATAAATACCTCTTTTGTTTACTTATATTAAGTACAATCACTATTTTTTATCATAAAAAAAAGAATTAATCTCTATAATTCTTTTTATTATTTCTTGAAGCTTTACGAGCTCTACGACATTCTGGACATCTTTGTGGTTCACTATCAAGACCTTTTTCTTGGTAAAAGGCTTGTTCACCAGCAGAAAAAACGAATTCACTACCGCAATCTTTGCATGTTAATGTTTTATCTTCCATTTATATACCTCCTTTTTTAACGATTTATTTAATTTTAATTTCCCTTGAGGTATATAAAAATATCAATAAATCTATTACAATATAACACGCAAAATCGATTGTGTCAATAAAATAAATCTGTTATAATCTTGTATAGGTGATAATAATGAACCCTAGAGACAAAATAAAATTGTTGTGTGAGGTTGAAGAATTAATTGTAGAACTAGGCGGAATTGATGGACAACAATTCAATCAAATTGGTGTTACTATGTCTGAACTAGAAAATCCAACGAAAGAAACTATTATTAAATTAAGAGAATATCTGAATAAATTGAAAGAGCAAAAGGAGAATCAAAATAATTATGAGAGATAGAAAAGATGGAAAACTAGTCAGAAATTTAGACGGAATGCATGGACTTATGATTTATATTAAACCATCTAGAGCTGATTCTGATGTTTATATAAATCAAAAGATCGATGTAACCAATCTAGTTAAATATTATGAAAAAAACAGAAAAAAAGACGAAAATATTAAATTAACCTATTTTCATCTTTTCTGTACAGCTTTTGCTAAAACTGTTTATAATCGTCCATTATTAAATCGTTTTATTATTAATAAAAGATTTTATGATCGTAAACAAATTAAGTTAGCATTTGTTGCTAAAAGGGAATTTACTGATAATTCCGAAGAAAACTTTTCAGTAATAACTGTGGAAAATCAAGATAATTTGGAAAAATTAAAACAAAAAATATCGGGTCAAGTAAAAAGCATACGTTCAAGTAAAATGAACAGTGCCGATAAATTTATGGATACGATTGGAAAATTACCTGGTTTTTTAAGAAGAATAATCACAGGTATTATTAAGTTTGGAGATAACCATGATTTAATACCTGAATCATTAACTAGCAATTCCATCTATCATGCTTCTGTTTTAGTATCCAATTTAGGTAGCATTAAATGTGGGGCTATATATCATAATTTAACTGATTTCGGAACCAATTCTATATTAATAACAATTGGAGAGATTAAAGATGAACCAGTAGTTATTGATGGTAAAGTTGAAATTAGAAAAATGTGTGAGTTTGGTACTAATTTAGATGAAAGAATTGCTGATGGATATTACTTTGTAAAATCTTTAAAACTTTTCGAATATATTCTGCAAAATCCTAAATTATTAGATGATACTATCGATACAGAAATAAAACTATAAGAATTTGAGGAGTTAAAGTGAAAAAAATTTATATTTTATCTTCATACACAGGAACCTGGTTTTCTAAGTTTTTGTCGTTTTTTTCTAGCGATAAATTTGTTCACATAAGTATTTCTTTAGATGATAAATTTACAGAAGTTTATTCTTTTGGTAGAAAAAATCCCAAATGGTGTTTGCCAGCTGGGTTTATTAAAGAGAATTTAAAATTAATATCTACCTACTACACTGATTCATTAACTAGAGTATACGAACTGAACATTACAGATGTACAATATCGCAACTTAAAAAAAGTATTGAAAGACACATTTATTAATAATGCTTCTAAGTATCGATATAATATTAAGGGTTTACCGATGATAAATTTTAATTTGAGATACCATCGTAAATATCATTATGTTTGTAGTCAGTTCTGTGGAAAACTATTAAGTGATGCTGGCATTTATGAATTTAATAAAGACTATTCATTAATAAAACCTTACGACTTAATTAATATTGAAGATTTACAATTAATCTACGAAGGAAAAATAAAAGATATCATTTAAAAAATACTTGTGTGATCAAGTATTTTTTTTGTTTTTCCATTTAAAGTTAGCAACTTCTGGAATATCGACACCATTTTCTCTAATATATTTTTCGTGATATCTTAAAGTATCTAGACATTTTTTAGTTAAATCTTCTTCTTTTAGAGGAGAAACATTTACATATTTTAAAACATCTAAAACCAAATGATATCGATCAATTTTATTTTGTACTCTCATGTCAAATGGTGTTGTAATTGTACCTTCTTCAATATATCCTTGAACATGAAGATTTTGATTAGTACGTTTATAAGTTAATTGATGGATTAAGTCTGGATAACCATGGAAAGCAAAGATAATTGGTTTATCCTTAGTAAATAACCCTTCATATTCTTCATCAGTTAATCCATGTGGATGTTGTTCATTTGAAACTAGTTTCATTAAATCAACAACGTTTACCACTCTTACCTTTATTTCCGGAATATTATCTTTTAATATTTGCCTAGCTGCTAATACTTCTAATGTTGGGGTATCTCCGGCACAGGCCAAAACAACATCCGGATTTTGATCACTGGCCCAGTTAAATATGCTAGCTCCTTTAGCACAATGAACTTTAGCTTCTTCAATACTTAACCACTGAGGCCTTTCATGTTTGGAAGCAACGATAACATTAATATAATTTTTAGTTCCTATGCAGTGATGGAATGTTGATAATAGAGTATTAGCATCAAATGGTAGATAGATTCTAATTATATCCGGTTTTTTAGTTACTAAATGATTTAAAAAACCAGGGTTTTGATGGGTATATCCGTTGTGGTCTTGTTGCCAGCAATGACTTGTTAAGATATAGTTTAAAGAAGCTATATCTTTACGCCAAGAAATGTCATTACACATTTTTAGCCATTTAGCATGTTGAGAAGCCATAGAATCTATGGTTCGAATAAATGCTTCATAACTGTGAAAGAAACCATGTCTCCCTGTTAATAAATACCCTTCAAGCATTCCTTCACACAAGTGTTCAGATAAGATACTATCTATAACAGCTCCATCACTAGCTAAAAATTCATCATAATCATAGGTGATCCCATTGAATTTACGATTTGTCACTTCAAAAACTGCACCTAATCTATTAGATAAAGCTTCATCTGGTCCGAATATTTTAAAGTTATCTTTGTTATGGACGACAACTTCTCTAACATATTTGCCCAGAATAGTCATATCACTGGCATTTATAGATCCTGGTTCAGTGATTTTCAAACCATACGGTGTATAATCAGGTATATTTAATTCTTTTAGTAATAATCCTCCATTAGTATGAGGATTAGCACTCATTCGTTTATTATTCTTGGGAGCCATTTCTCTTAAATAGCTAACTAAACGACCACTCTCATCAAACAAGTCATCAACTTTATAACTTTTCAACCATTTTTCTAATAAACTCAAATTATTCTTTGTCTCAACATTAGGAATAGGTACTTGATGAGCTCTGAAAGTGCCTTCAATAATTTTACCTTCAAATTCTTTAACGCCTGACCATCCTTTTGGAGTTCTTAAAACAATCATCGGCCAAACAGGTCTTTTACGGTTATTAGTAGCTTTAGCAGTATTCTTTATATTTTTAATTTCTAATATAATTTCATCCATTACTGCCATCATCTTTTGATGCATTTCTTTTGGTTTTTCACCAGCTACTATATATGGATGATAACCCATTCCTTCAAAGTATTTAATTAATTCTTCTTCGGGAATACGATCTAAAATCGTTGGGTTAGATATTTTATAACCATTTAAATGTAAGATAGGTAAAACAACTCCATCTTTAACAGGATCAATTAATTTATTAGCTTGCCATGAAGCGGCCAGGGGCCCGGTTTCGGCTTCTCCATCGCCAATCACACACGCTGCTATTAAACCAGGATTATCAAGTACTGCTCCATATGCATGGGAAAGACTATAACCTAACTCTCCACCTTCATTAATTGAGCCAGGAACTTCCGGTGCAACATGACTTGAAGTTCCACCTGGAAAACTAAATAGCTTGCATAATCTGTTAAGGCCTTCTTCATCTTCTGTAATTTTTGGATAGATTTCTGAATAGGTTCCTTCCAAATAAGCATTAGTAATCATTGCTTGTCCACTATGACCAGGTCCCGAAACATATATCATATTTAAGTCATACTTATTAATAACGCGATTTAAATGTAAATAAATAAAATTTTGGCCCGGAGCACTTCCCCAATGCCCAATTAACTTTACTTTAACATCTTCTTGTTTTAAAGGTCTCTTAAGTAAAGGATTATCTTTCAAATATATTTGGGCACACGATAAATAATTCTGAACACGAAAATACTCATCCAACTTTTCTAATTCGGTTTTCATTAGAAACCTCCTCTATTATCTAATTATACAATAAAGCATGCAATAAAAAAAGGATAATTATGTCATTATCCTTTCTTGACATTAATCTAAATCATGTCTTGCTAATATTTGAGCTGGTGTCTTTCTTAAAGTATTAAATACTGGAATTAAACCAACAATTAAATTAAAAATATAACATAAAGCAACAGCACAACCGATTACCATCGGATTTAGCTTAAATATGTTCTTAAAGTAATCAATTTCTCTTAAGACATAGATAATATAAGCCATTAAAGCTATACCTGATAGACAAGCTAAAGTGGTAATAGCAATTATTTCTCCCCTAAACATCTTATATATATCGCTTTTCTTAACTCCTATTGCTCTAAAGATACCAATTTCCTTAATTCTAGATAAGAAAGAAGAGCGAATCATTAAGAATATTTCTACTAAGGAAATTCCTATTATTACGCCGGACACCACCAAAGTACTAATTACAGAACTTTTTATATTTTCCTTATATTCTTTCTTAGCATTCTCATAAGCATCTTTAATATTTAAACCTAATTCTCTGAACGATGCTAGACCTAATTCTTTATCTTTAGGATAAATAGTTATATTCTCTGATTTGTTAATAAGGTCATATTTTAAAGTATTAGGACTTATCAAATAATAATTTTCATCACCTTGATAATAACCTACTACTTTTAACTTCTGATTATTAATCTTATAATCGATTGTCTTATTTAATGGCATCGAGTATCTATTTTCATAATTGACGATTACTTCATAATCTTTTTCTGGCCATCTACCTTTTTTCAACGTTAATTTTTCTTTAACTAAATTATAGTCTAAATAAGTGATATTATCGCCTACTCCTGGTTCAGCTATAGATTTATCTGATACAAACCATGCTCTGCCATCATATACTTGATAATCATCTTTTGTATTGGCAATAATATTCATAAGCTGGTTATCTTTTGCATAAATAGAAGGACTTTGTAAATCTGTTAGTCCAACAACCTTAAATGAATCCATATTACTGATGGTTACATCTCGATTAAGAAGTTGTTCTTCAGCTACTATTCCTGCTTGTTGAGCCATCATATTATCAAATAAATTTTTTACAACCATTTTATCAATAACAATTTCATAATCATTTTCCGGAAGTCTACCATATATAAGATTATCAGTATTTATCATTTTAGTACTTGTTAATGACCCAGTAATGTTTTGACTAGCATTAATAGTTTGATAATAATCATCAAAAGTAATTCCAAATGTTACGGTAGAATTACCTGGTAACAGGTAATCAACACTTTCATTTTTTTCGTAACTTAAATAATCATCCACTTTAATATTAGTCATAATTAATTGTAAATAATTTTTGTTATATTTAACAAAATCAGAATCTTCAAGATTTAATGCCCCGAAAATTCTTGATAATGAAAACAAGATAAATACACTTGAAGCAAAAAAACCTAAAAGTAATAACTTGCGTAAAAAACTATAATCAAAAATTTTCTTAAAACCATTAATTATTAACGTAAAGATATTTAAAATTGAACTGTAACGTTTTTTCATATTCTTATCAATAATTTCCGAAAAATTAAATTCATATTTTTGATAAACACTTTTATCAATTTTACGATAATGATCATTTATTAATTCAATACCAGAATTATCATCTATAACTTGAATCTTTTCAAAAGAATTACTGTGAATATAATAATTACCATTTCTAACAATGATGTCCAAAGAAATTTTTTCTTTACCATCAGAATAGAATTCTACATTGATATTTTCTTTATTAATAACATCATGATTTTTAAAATCTTTTAAATAAATGTTGTTTTCAATTGTATAATCTAAAGCTCCATCGTGTTCATTAATGCGGTCAGATTCTATTTCACCATCTCTAATTTCAATAATACGAGATGAATAGAACTCAGCTAGTTCTCTTTCATGAGTAACTAGAATTACCAAACGTTTCTTGGAAATTGACTTAATAATATTCATTATTTCCAATGTGTTTTTAGAATCTAAGTTTCCAGTAGGCTCATCGGCTATAATAATATCAGGATCTTTGACTATTGCCCTAGCTATGCCAACTCTTTGTCTTTCACCGCCAGATAGCATATTAGCGTAGCGATTACGATAACGATAAATATTTAGGGTTTCTAATACATAATTAACTCTTTTTTTAATTTCTTTTTTATCTTTAATACCAACCATTTTTAATACTAAAGCGACATTATCAAAAACCGTCATATTATCAACTAGTTTATAATCTTGAAAGATATAACCAATATTTAAATTTCTAATTTTATCTATTTTATAAGCACTTCTTTTGGTTATTCTTTGACCATCAACAAATATTTTACCGGCATTTACTTTATCTAAGCCCCCGATAACATTTAATAATGTGGTTTTACCACAACCAGATGGTCCTAAAAGAGCAACAAGACCTGTTTTATCAAAATGTAAAGTTGTATTGTTAATAACATGTATTTCATTTTTCTTGTGACGATTGAAATATTTATTTACTTTTTCCAGTCTTATCATCTAAATCACCTCATTAAATGTCTTCATAGCAGATTTTTTAAAAATACTCTTAGAAAACTTGCTAGATATTAGTTCTGTCATAAGTATCAAGATAATATAAATTAAAATATAGTCTCTTAGTGATATATAAGTCATTAGATCCTTAATATAAGGTAAATTAAACACACCGTAATGTACTAACCATAAGAAACCAATAATGATTGTATAAGCTAAGTTGGAAACAGTTAATAATTCAATATCTAAAAGTTGTTTGCTAACCTTTTTAGATGCTCCTAAAATTCTGATTGTAGTAAAATATATATTACGTGATTTTAATATTATCTTAATAATAAAGTAAGATATAAAGAACATAACTATTATTAAAACTATGGTTACTACAACTTGCATAATTCTCAGTACTTGACTAATACCTTCATCCCAATTAGCTAAAGTATCTTTAATTAACAAAGTTTTGTATCCTAAATCTTGTAATTCTTTATCTGTAGAATCAATTTTTTTAACATCTTTTACAAATACAGAGCTTTGGAAATAATTGCTATTAAATAATTCTTGGTAATCATCTGGGTTAACAAAGATTTTTCCATTTTGTTCATCATATTTTTTTAAACCAGTAAGACTAGTAAAATTATTTTTACTATATGTTCTAGTTATTTTAACATCTTTAGATAGTTCATAGTACATATTAGAGTTTGTTATTGATATTGTTTTATTCCGACATGAATAATTTGAACAAAGATAATCTAAATCCCCACTAGCATACGCTGCCCCTTTGGAAACGTTTTCATTAGGTTCAATCTGCATATATGTATTCCAGATTTCAGATTTATATTTTTTACCCGATAAAGTAAATTCTATCGAACTATAATAATTATCAGCAATATCCCTAACTACTTGTAAAATGCCATTGCTACAGTAGAAATTATATTGATTAACATCTTCATATTTAATACCAACGATACGATATGAACCAATAAATTCATTTTTATACATGTTTTGTAATTGAAAACTATTTTCTAAAATTTGATTAGCCATTTGTGAAATATAATAATCATCCTTGTTTCCTGCTAGGATTATTTCATTCTCATTTTGGGATAATCTTCCTACATCTACTGTACCGGTAAATCTATTAATATCTTTAACATTCCCGTATAAATATAGATTAGTTCCTTCATTAACAAAAGAAATTGAATTATCCAAAAGTAAATCATCTTTTACTACATAATCTATGTTAATTAGTTTATTAATCTTTTCATAATCTTCATCTGTAAAATATGATTTATCATTTTTTTGTAAAACAATTCTACGATCATCGATATTTTGGAAATAATTATTAAATCCTATCTTCCCACTTTCATAATCAGCTTTTTTAAATGATGAATATTCCGCTAGTAGTGCGGCAACAACAAAGAAATATACTAAAAACATTAGTAAAAACTTGGGAATAATATTAAAAGTATTTCTTAATCCTAATCTTAATTTACTAAAGAATGAAATATTCGCATATTTACTTGCTTCTGGAACTATATCTTGATTAGCTTTTACTAAAACTTTATCTTCAATAATGCGTCCGTCATGCATCTTAATTTTTCTAGTCGAATACTCTTCAACTTGTTCATAATTATGAGTAACAATAATTACGAGCTTATCTTTCGAAATCTTATGTAATATCTCTATGACGCTTTTAGCTGAACGACTATCCAGATTACCAGTTGGCTCATCAGCAATAATTATTGGTGTTTCCTTAGCTAAAGCTCTAGCTATAGCTACACGTTGTTTCTGACCACCAGATAATTTAGAAACTTTAGTTCTACGGAAGCGATATAAATCTACTTCTTTTAAAATACTATTAATTTTCTCTTTAATATCTTTTTTCTTATATCCATTAATAAGTAATACTAGCTCAACATTTTGATAAACAGTATAACTATTAACTAAATTGAAATTTTGAAATATATTACCAATATATTTCTTTCGATAATCTTCAAAATCAGCTTCAGTATAATGACTGGTTTCAACACCATTAATATACATCTCGCCTTCTTCATAAGAATCCATACCTGATAAAACATTTAATAATGTTGATTTACCACTACCAGATTCCCCGGTAATAACAACAAATTCACCAAGTTTGAATTCGACACTTACTTTAGTAAAGCCTGCCGAAATAATACCTTTGTTATAGTAAAATTTTGATACGTCTTTAAGCTTTAGCATTAAATACACCATCCCTATATATTATATTATAACATGTCCTATTCTATCTCAAAAGTAAAAAAGGATATTAAAAGCTTTTTTACAATGTATTATTACAGGAGGGATGAATATCAAAAAAACTATCATTACTTTTATTCTTTTTTTATGTTTATTTTCACCTTCAAAAGTAAAAGCATCGGAATATGAAGAGTATATTACCTTGGAAGAAACTAATACTCATTTTAAAGTTGAAACTGTTGATAATCAAAGTTTTACATTTCAAGGAGAATTTTTAACAAGGGCTTCAGATGGACAATGGGTATATTCTCTTAATCCTCAAACATCCGTAAGAAAAAAATTATTCTATGGTTATGAAGAAAACAATTTAATATCCGAAAACGTATGGAATAAAATAATTTTACTCGCCTACTATGGGTATAATTATCTTAATCATAATGATTTACGTTGGTATTTTGTAACTCAATTATTAATATGGAAAGAAGTAAACCCAGAATGGAACATATATTTTATTGATCAGCGGTTCAAAAAAGATATTACTTATACATATGAATCAGAAATTCAAGAATTATATAATTTAGTTGATCATCATAATACCATTCCTTTATTTGATAAATATAATTATCAAGTTTCAATTAATGAATCAGCCAATTTAATTGATCAAAAAAATATTTTAAACAAATTTGATGTTAATATTCCAGATAAGATTGGTATTGTTATTAAAGAAAATAATATTACTATTAATCCCTTAGATTTTGGCAATTATGAAATAAAGTTTTATAAAAATTTTGATAATTACCAAGATAGCCCTATTCTATATGTTAATGGGCCTAATTTAGTAATGGCCGTGGGGAAACTTCCTGACGTTTCTACAAAAATTAACCTTAATATCCATGCTGGTAAAATATCTATACAAAGCAATAAACCCAATAACATTTATCAAACCTTTGATGAGGAAAATTATTTAATTGAAGAAATAACTACAGATGAAAATGGCTTTGCCGAAAGTAATTATATGCCTAAATACGGTAGATACTATTTATTAGATCAAAATGAGCAGAAATATCATTTTGAAATCAATGCAGATAATTTAAATCAATTAGTTGTTATTAATACCAACGAGGAAGAAGAGGAATATATTCAACCAGTGCAAGAGGAAAAAAAAGTGGAAATAATAAGTCCCGAACAAAATGAAATTAAAGAAGAAACTAAAGAAAAGAAAAAAAATGATATAGAATATATTGAAATAAAAGTACCGGTTACCGGTAAAAATATATTTAAAACATATAAGTATCAAAAATACTTTATAACTAAATATTATGAGAAAAAAAAGAAATATTAATTTATTATTATGCGTAATTATTTTAAATTTATTCATAAATACTAAAAACAATGTTAATAATCAAATGGTTATTAACATTAAATCTGCTGAATATAATCATTCTATTCCTATAAATAATACATACTTTGCTAAATTAGAAATTCCGGTTATCAACCTAGAAGAATATTTAGTTTCTATCAATAATAAAAACAATAACATTAATAAAAACATTGAAATACTATTTCCTTCTAAAATGCCAAACATATCAAACAGTACATTAATTTTAGCTGCCCATTCCGGTAATAGTAAAGTATCTTATTTTAAAGATTTAGATAAATTACAATTAAATGATATGTCTAAAATCTACTATAGAAATAATATTTATATTTATAAAGTAGTTAAAATAGATAGGCAAAATAAAAATGGTTATATAACCATTCCTAAAATTAAAAATAAATCAATATTAATTCTTACGACCTGTGATCAAAAAGATAAAAGTAAACAATTAGTAATAACCTTAAAACTAATTTAATAATTCTTGAATTTCTTTTTTTAATTTCTTATCAATAATTTCTTCTTCTAAACTTTTATTTAAATAAATAACTATTTCTTTAAAATGTATTTTCTTTTGGATTTGCATTAAAATATTAACGATATCAGTAGTCATCACTTTAAGATTAGTTGAAGGTCTTTCTTTCAAATTAATTCCAATAAGTTTATTTATTATTTTTTTACATAAACTTATTTCATAATTCTTATAATTTAATATATTACTTAATCCTTTAATAAAAATTAAGAGATTTTTAAGTGGTTGTAAATATGACATTAAATACTTATTCTCATTTAACACTAAGTGATGAATATAAAGCAATTGATGAATTAAATAAGTTAAAAAACAATTTGTAAATCACATTAATAAGGGATTACTAAGGGATTTAGTTATCAAAGTATATTAAAACCCTTACATTGTAAGGGTTTAATAACAAAATGGTCGGGAAATAAAAGGGATTTCCAAATTTTCATCTATGATGTTTTATTA
>CAYQDO010000015.1:0-21409 GCA_964416365.1 uncultured Muribaculaceae bacterium
CCATCCGGAGTAAAGACCGCATCATATGGAAGCATAACTGGCAATTCTTTTTCCGGAACCGGAACTATTCCACAAGTATCACAGTAAATCATTGGAATAGGAGCTCCCCAATATCTTTGACGAGATATTAACCAGTCTCTTAATTTATAGTTAATAGCTTTTTCCCCAGCTTTTATCTCTTTTAAGACTTCAATCATTTTATTAATAGCGTCTTCTTTATTTAAACCATTAATTTTATCGGAATTAACATGGATACCATCACCAATAAATGGTTTTTCTACTCTAAATTCAAAAGCTGTTTGATGTAATTCATCTTTAACTTCTTTTAAAATAATATCTTCGGAAGTCCATTCTACTTTAAATTTTTCATCAGCATCTAGATTTTGGTCTTCTTTAGTTTCATCTATTAGTTCAAAGTAAATTAAATCACAAATAATATTATATGCTTGATTTTTATTATAAGCATAATAATGATGATTTACAGGAAATGAACTATGTAAATATTTCAAATTAGTATAACCAGTTTCTTCTTTTATTTCTCTTAAAGCACACTCTGTAGGTGTTTCATTATCTTTAATAGTTCCACCGACAAATAATCTGCCACCTAAGTCTCCCCAATTGATTGTCAAATATTTATTGTTTTTTGGATCATATACTACCGCAACAATACTTCTTTTTGATATTTCATTTTCACTTTTCGTGCCAGTTTCTTTTTGAACAACCGGAATAATATCGATATTATATTTTTTAGCAAAATCATAATCACGTTCATCATGAGCCGGAACTGCCATAATAGCTCCCGTGCCATATGAAACTAGAACATAATCAGCAATCCAAATAGGTATTCTTTTATTATTAATTGGATTAATAGCATAAGCTCCAGTAAATACCCCAGTTTTTTCTTTAACTGTACTTGTACGGTCAATTTCGCTTTGTTTAACAGCTTCTAATTTATATGCTTCAACTAATTCTTTTTGCTCTTCGGTGGTGATTTTATCTACTAATTCATGTTCAGGAGCTAAAACACAGTAAGTTGCTCCATATAAGGTATCAGCTCTTGTGGTAAATACTCTAAAGGTTTCTTCTGAATTATCAACTTTAAAGTCAATATAAGCTCCTTCACTTTTACCAATCCAGTTTCTTTGTAATATTTTTGTTCTTTCTGGCCAGTCAAGTTTATCTAGATCATTTAATAACTCTTCCGCATATTCAGTTATTTTAAAGAACCATTGATTCATTTTCTTATGAATAATTGTAGCATGACATCTTTCACATTCTCCATTAACTACTTGTTCATTAGCAAGAACCGTGTTACAAGATGGACACCAGTTTACGGGAGCTTCTTTTTTATAAGCCAAACCTTTTTCATAGAATTTTAAGAAAAGCCATTGGGTCCATTTATAATATTCTGGTAATGAAGTATTTATTTCATAATCATAGTCGTAAGTAGCTCCAATATTTCTTAATTGTTTTTCCATTGTTTCAACATTGTTTCTGGTTGAATCAGCTGGATGAATACCAGTTTTAATAGCATAGTTTTCGGCAGGCAAACCAAAAGCATCAAAACCCATTGGATGAAAGACATTATAGCCTTGCATTCTTTTTACTCTAGCCCACGAATCGGTTACACCATAGTTGTACCAATGTCCCATATGTAGTTTGGCACCTGACGGATATGAAAACATTTCCAAGCAATATAATTTTTCTTTTGGGGAATTTTGATCAAATTTATAGATTTGTTCTTTTTCCCATCTATCACGCCATTTTTGTTCTATTTTTGTTATATTTTCCATTGTTTATCTCTCCTTTTAATTAAAATTTTACCCACTAAACCATATATTAAATATATTTCAAATACTAAAATTAAAAAACCAATAGCAATCTGCCAAACATAATCCATATCGATCATGGTGGTAATAGTAGCAGTACTTGATATAATTAAAGAATTAATTAAAACAAATATTAAGCTTAATTTGTCTATTTTTAAATCTTTCTTAGTTAGTTTGAATTTAATTTTCAAAAAACTAAATTCTTTCGACAAATTTAAAGTACCTTTTCTTTTCCTATAATAATAATTTATTAAGAGGACTCCAAAAATAAATACGAATGTTATCAAAAAGAACATTAAGTCTTCCATATTCCCTCCTTAAATAAAAAAACACGATTTTTCTAAAGGACGAAAAACCGTGGTACCACCTTAATTGGAACTCTTTAGCTTCTAAAGGCGCAACCCTAACACATCCAAAAGCAAGTTCATAAGATTTAGTATATTAACTTGCACCAGCCGTTAACTCTCTATAATACTCTTTCTTACTAATACTCTTTCTTCTTCTGCTTAAAGTACATTATATTAAATTTCCGCAATATATTCAAGTAATTTAATGAACATTTTAATATATTTACTGTTTAAACCTTTAACTCTTAGTTTTCTAATTGCAATTCTTTTAGATTTTATTTCTTGTTCGCTGAAGACGATGGAAGCTATTTCTTCTTTTAAACTAGTTTTTATTTGTAAATCAGAAATAATGGTATCAATGTCTTCATTAATAATTCTTTCGGCATCGATTTCAATATCTGTACCCTTACAGTTAATAGATACTTGTTTACTGCTTGAGGCATTTTCCACTTCAACGACAAAATCATTACCATCGACATAAGACTTAACTTCTGTTTGTTTGTCTTCTCCAACATATAAAATAACTTCATCAGCCCTGCGGGTATTTCTAAATCTAACCTTATAAGTTCTTTTAGAAGAAACTACCCCACCTTTACCTTCTGTCGGTCTGATAATTGCTGTAAAATTATTTGTCTGATAGTTATAGTCTATATCGGTAATTAAATATTCTCCATCTTCATATAAAGCAGATATACCATCATCTTCATATAATTTATAAGTATTACTTTTACCAGGGAAAATATGGATTTCTAACTTTTCAGGTGGATTAGTATTATTAATATCATCATTATCTAAAATCGCTAAAGGAATAATTGTTCCTTTTTTAGCAAAAACTGGATAATCCTCATCCTTAAAGAAAGATACATATCTTTTACCACCCATAAATTTTTTACCAGTTTTAAAATCATACCAGATCCCGTTAGGTAAAAATATCCGATGAACGGTACGATTCATTAAGATATCTTTTTTGGTTGTTATTGGAGCAATAAATAATTCTGAACCGAAATAATATTCATTTTTATATAAAGGCTCATCATAGATTTCGGGATATTTATAATATACGGGTTGTATTAAAGGAAGTCCAGTTTTAGAATATTTATATCCTTCTGTATAAATATAAGGAATTAAACGATGTCTTAATCTTAAATATTCTTTAACTATCGCAAAGGTTTTAGCATCCCATAACCAAGGTTCTCTTTTATAATAATGACTTTCTGCAGCTGATAGTCTAAGAATTGGACTATATGTCCCAAACTCCACAAAACGCATATATAATTCGGGATCTTCTACGCCATCTAAAAATCCACCAATATCATGACTCCACCAACTTACCCCAATATTAGAACTAGTTAAGTTATATTCAGGAATCATATTTAAGTTATTCCAGCTTACCTTAGTATATCCAGAATAAAGAACTGGGTACTTATGAGCTGCTATCATCCCATTACGAGATAAAATCATTCCTCTGTTTCTTTTGCTTTCTTTATAATCATTTAAATGATAATGATTTAAAGCTCTTAATGTAAGTAAATCCTTAGGATTATAATAATCAATCCAGTAAAAATCTGTTCCAATATTATTAAGTGGTTTAATCAGTTCATCAAAGTAAGCACTCAAGGTTTTTTTATTAAAGATATTAAAAGGTAAAATTCCTTCTTCCGAAAGTTCAGATGCTTTTTTAAATCTTTGATAAGAAAGCTCATCAGGATGGATTCCTCCCGTCGGATCAATATTTAAACCAACTCTAATTTTTTTTCTATGAAGCATATCTATCATTTGTTTAGGGTTATCGAATAAATCATAGTTAAAAGTAAATCCTGAATAAGTGTTTTCATAAAGAATATGCCAGTAACTACTAAGTAAAACTATAGATAAAGGTATTTCATTTTTATTAAAGTTCCAAATTAAATTTTCTAAATCTTGGGTAGTATAAGGATAGTGCTTATTCCACCATACACCTAAAGCATATCTGGGAATTAAGGCCGGTTTACCAGTAAGTTTAAAATAGTCTCTTAAACAGAATCCAAAATCTTTACGATATAAAAAAATATAGGTATCAATTCTTTTATCACTTCTTCTACCTAGAGAACCATCTTTATTAAAAATTAAATTTTCGGAATCATCTATCGAAACTAGACCATCTGTTGAATATAAACCTTTGGTATAATTAGCATTACCATCAGCATTATCCAAACTAAAACTAGTTCCTTTAAAGTTTCTCGCTTCTGGATGACCAAAATACCAGAATTTATCAGTATTAATTAAGGATATTTTTAGATTTTGATCGGGGCTTACCTTTGAACCGTAGAAAGGTTTATTCTTACGATATTCTAATTTAAAGTAAGGAGTTGTTATTACTAAGTATTGACTATCTTCTTTACAAAGAAATTTAGGTACACTAAAACGTCTGAAACTAATTAATTCAGTTGGTCTATTTTCAAAAGTACCAGTTTCACTATATTCTAAGCGAACTAAAACATCACTAAGAATCGTGATACGGTACTTTTCTCCGGTAATCATGGCACCATCAAATGAAGTGGCATCGTCATAATTAGGAATCGAAAAATGTGGTTTCAAACTAGCCATACTTTATTCCCCTTATATTATATTAATAATTTTAACACATTTTATTTAGAGGAGCAATAATTCTCATGCTTACAATTGACAAATTACATATATTTATATATAATACAAATGCAGATTTAAAGGCAGGACCTTTTCATAGTTAGTAATGTGTTTATTTGAAATAACTTAAGTAACTTACCTGCCTAAGGGAAAGAGACAATAAACACCCTACATAATTTATAAAGGTTATCCTTTTATTGCAAAGGAAAGGAGAGATTTAAAATGGCAAGATATACTGGTCCTATGTATCGTAAAAGTCGTCGTTTAGGCTTTAGTTTACTAGAAAACGGTAAGGAATTGAGTCGCAAACCATATGCTCCAGGAGCTCATGGAACTGCTCGTCGTAAGAAATCTAGTGAATATGGTATCCAATTAGCTGAAAAACAAAAAGTAAGATTCATGTATGGTCTAACTGAAAAACAATTTGCTCGTACATTTGAAAAAGCAGCTAAAATGAAAGGGATTACCGGTGAAAATCTACTTAAATTATTAGAAAGTAGATTAGATAATGTTGCATATCGTATGGGACTTGCTCCTACTAGACGTGGTGCTAGACAACTTGTAAACCATGGTCATGTTTTAGTAAATGGTGTAAATGTTAATATTCCATCATATACTGTTAAACCAGGTTCAACAGTTGCAGTTAAAGAAAAATCATTAAATCACGTTGCTATTAAGCAATCAATCGAAAATACGATTGCTAGACCAGCCTATGTAGAATTTGATGCAAATAAAATGTCAGGTACATATATTAGACTTCCAGAAAGATCTGAATTAAATGCAGATATTAACGAATCGTTAATAGTTGAATACTACAACAGATAATAAAAAGCGGATAACCGCTTTTTTTATATGAATTTTCTTTAAATTTGTGCTATTATATACCTTACATGGAAGTGATGCTCATGAAAGAGGAAACTTTAAAAGTTATAAAAGATATTTATGATCAAACTAGCACTATATTCAATTTATACACTCTATTAATCAGAATGGAACTACTCAATAAAGTATCGACTAAAGAATATCAAAATGTTATTCAGATATTAAACTTATGTATTGAAAAAGAAAAGAAATTATATAATTATTTTAATGAGAATCCCCTAGAAGTAATTCCTGCCTTCATTTTCGTCAGTAAAAAAGAAAAGTCTACTGATGATTATCTTTTAGCGTTAGAACAAAATCCATTTGATATCATAACTGCTAGAATTACTCGTTATTTCTATGAAGAAAAAACGAAAAATCCTCTAGGTTTTCTAGATTGTCTTGATTATGAAGAAATCAATTGCATTGCTGATGAACCGGAAGATATCGGATTTCAGTACTTGTATGAAATGATTCCTAATATCCGCCAAACTGCTAAAAGAAGAATGGCATCTTATTTAGAAAAGGTAATTGAATATCAAAATGATTCAATGATGAAAGAGTTTTTCATTAAAGCCAAGTATTATTTAGCTTTTCTTGATATTAAATTAGAAGATTATTATATAAAGTATAGTTTTCAAAATATCCCCAACAAATTTGACGAGGAAATAAAAGTATCGACTATTGTTAATCAAACTACGGAAGAAAATATTAAAAATCTTTATGCCGAAAGATACTTGAAAGACGCTATTACGGCGTTATTTGATGTTAAAGGTGAATATGACTTAGCAAAACTAAAACCCAAAACTGTGACCGAAATGGGGTTAAATAATCCGGAAAAATATCAAAAGTTTTTATACAATCTTGGTCAACTTGAACTATCTATCTATTATTTTTCCAAGGAAGAATTACAGTTTTACAAATGTGATTTATATGATAAAGTCCCTAAATTTATGGCTAGGGGTTGTAATAATACCATGCAATTATATAAAAAGGATATCGATCTTACCAAAGAACAAGAGAATATGCTAAAAGATTTAAAAAATAGATTAAATGAAGCAACAGTTGGAGAAGCGACGGAAATAATGCAAAACATTTATGAAGATTATGGTAGGGAATTATTAATAAATCAATCTAAAACAAATGTTGGTAAGCAAAATTATTATTTGTATGCTCTAGATTGTGTTTTTCGTTATGTCAAGGAAATTAAAAGGGAAGCCAACAGAGATTTACCTAAAAGAAAAAAAGAGAAATAATGAAATGAACCCCAAATAGTTCACTTCATACTTCTCTTTTTTATTGTGCTTTTTCAATTTCTAAGAACATTTCATGTTCATTTATAAGGGTTTTATTAATTAAATTTTCTTTTGGACTTAGATTGGTAGCTAATGTTTCGTTTTTAATATAGTCTTCAAATTCTTGAATCATTTGATTTACTATATCATTAGCTAAGTAAGATACTTTAATGCGATCAGCTACATTTAAATCTTGTTCTTTACGCATATTTTGAATCTTATTAACTAGTTCACGAGCTAGTCCTTCTGTATGTAATTCTTCCGTAATTTCTGTATTTAAAATTGCAAAATTATTATTATCTGTTCCAACGTTTAAACCTTCACGAGATGAGATTCTTATTTCAACCATATTTTCGGTAACTGTTATTTGTTCTTCATCTAAGTTCATAATTATTTCTTCGTGATTTTGTAATTTAGTTATTTCGATATTGGTGAATTTTTCTAGTTTTTCCGCAAACAACTTAATTTTACCACCTAACACCTTACCTACTTCTTTATAGTTAGGTTTAACCGATAAATCCATGTAGTCACTTAGATGTTCAGTATAAGTAATCTTTTTAACATTCAATTCTTCTTTAATTAAGTCTTCTAGATTACCAATAATATCTTTATTTTTACGATCTAATAAGATTTCAGATAATGGTTGACGAACTTTGATTTTTGCTTCTTCTCTAACCATTCTACCAATACTAATTAGATTTCGTACTAAATCCATTTTAGTCTCTAATTTTAGATCAATGGCATCCGCATTATATTCTGGGAATTCTGTTAAATGAACAGATTCTCCACCAGTTATTTTTTGATAAATTTCTTCAGTAATAAATGGCGCAACTGGCGCACTTAACTTACATAAACCAGTTATAATTTGATAAGTTATGGTATAGACAGCCTTTTTAGAATCATTAAGTTCACTTGCCCAGAAACGATCTCGGTTTCTTCTAATATACCAGTTAGAAAAATCTTCAGAAACAAATTCAGTAAGAGACTTTACTACTTTATTTAAATCATATTCTTCATAACTTTCAGTTACATATTTTATTAATCTATTAAATTTAGATAGCATCCATAAATCGATTTCTTCCAGTTTATCAAACGACATATCAAATTGATCGAGATCAATATTATCAGCATTAGCATACATCGCATAGAAAGTATAGGCATTCTTTAGAGGATTAAAAAATTTTGAATAAACTTCTTTCAAACCTTCAATATCAAATCTTAGTGGCATCCAAACTGGAGAAACATATGGCATATAGAATCTTACAACATCTGCACCATATTCTTCAATTAAATTAAAAGGATTAATAGTATTTCCTCTACTTTTGCTCATTTTTTTGCTTTCAGCATCTAGTAATAAATCATTTACTAAAACATTTTTATATGGGGCTTTTCCCATAACAAATGTGGAAATTAAAATTAAAGTATAGAACCATCCTCTAGTTTGATCAATTCCTTCACAAATAAAATCTGCGGGAAATTGTGTTTCAAATAATTCTTTATTTTCAAATGGATAATGATATTGAGCAAAAGGCATTGATCCTGAGTCAAACCAGCAGTCAATTACTTCTGGAACTCTTACCATTACCTTATCACATTTTTGACATTTAATGTGGACATTATCGACATATGGACGATGTAAATCTATTGTCTCATCAATTGTTTCAATGGCTTTTTCTACTAATTCAGATTTTGAACCAATCATTTCCATATGACCACATTCACAGCGCCACAATGGAAGTGGAGTACCCCAATATCTGTTTCGTGATAAAGCCCAGTCATTCATATTTTCTAACCAGTTACCAAAACGTTTTTCACCAACATGACTTGGATACCAATTAACTTTTTTATTTTCTTCAATAACCTTATCTTTAATTTTAGTAACAGCTAAATAATAACTTGGTTTGGAAAAATAAATTAATGGACTTTGGCATCTCCAGCAGTGGGGATATTTATGATTTATTTTTTGTTTTTTAAATAATTTATCATTTTCCTTTAAATATTTAATAATTTCTAAATCAGCATCAAAGACAAATATGTCTTTCCATGGTCCTTCTAAATATTTACCATCTTCACCTACGGGATTAACCATTGGTAAGTTATATCTTTTACCTATTTCATAGTCGTCTGGTCCAAATGCTGGAGCTATATGAACGATACCAGTTCCGTCTTCCATACTGACATAAGTATCATTAGTAACAAAGAACGCTTTTTCCTTCACATCTATAAATGGTAATAATTGTTCATATTCAGTGTATTCTAAATCTTTACCAGTGTAGGTTTCTAATATAGTATAATCTTCACCTAAAATAGTACTTGCTAACTTTTTAGCTAGGATAAAATTGTATTCCATAGAACTTACTTTGACATATTCTTCCTCTGGATTAACACATAAAGCAACATTAGAAAGCAATGTCCAAGGAGTAGTTGTCCAAACTAAGAAATAGGCATCTAATTTAGTACATTTAAATGGTACTATAACAGTATCAACGCTAATGTCTTTATAACCTTGAGCTACTTCGTGAGTGGCTAAACCAGTTCCACATCTTGGACAGTAAGGTAAAATTTTATGCCCTTCATAAAATAATCCTTCTTCAAAGAATTTCTTTAAAATCCACCATTCAGTTTCAATATAACTATTATGATATGTAACATAAGGATTTTTAATATCAATAAATTGTCCCATCTTAGTAGTTATATCAGAGAATAATTTCTCATTACGCATAACACTTTCACGACATTTTTGATTAAATTTATCAATACCATATTTTTCAATATCACTTTTCGAAGAAAAACCTAGTTCTTTTTCTACTTCAAGTTCAACAGGTAAACCATGAGTATCCCATCCGATTTTACGGATTACTTTATATCCTTTCATGGTTTTATATTTACAGAAAGTATCTTTTAAAAATTTAGCTAACATATGATGAAGTCCAGGATAACCATTGGCGGTAGCTGGTCCATCATAGAAAACAAAATAATCTTTTCCTTTATCTATTGATTTTTGAAAAATATTATTCTTTTCCCAGTACTCTGAATAATAAGCTTCAACTTCACTTACTTTCTTTTTATTAAGTTCTTCATATTTTTTCATGTTTATTCCTCCTATTAAAAAAAGTCCCTGAATTAAAGGACGAGTATTACCCGTGGTACCACCTTAATTCATGAACTATATTCATGCCCTTGTTTCTCATAACGGGAGATTACCGTTTTTTCCTAAATATCAGAAAAACGCATCAGAAGTGATTTGCTAATATTTATTTATCCTTACCTCACACCTGCCGTAAGTTCTCTTTATAAATAAATTATTAGCCGTCTTCTTCAACTGCTTTATGGAAATTATATGCTAATTATAAAAAATTGTCAATAAAACATCACTGCTGGTTTTATCTTAGATGCATCTTTATCATATTTTTGATATAAAGCTATCTCTTTATTATCTACCATAAATAATAGATAATTTTTAATTTTACGATCTAGAATTTGTCCATTACGAACTTTATAAAGCATTTCTGGATCAATTTCTTCACTAGGATAATCTTTTAATATCTCTTTTACTGAGTATAAATGATATTTATTATTTAAAACATCTTCAATACTACATGCATCATCTAAAATAAAATTACCTAATGCTGATCTTGTTAAACTAGTAAGAGTTGCATTTGTTTCTAAAGAAATACCTATATCCCGAATAAGACTTCTAATATAAGTTCCTTTTGATACCTTAGTCTTAATGGTAATTATATCTTTTTCAATAGATAATAGTTCTAAATTATAGATAGTCACTTCTCTTTGAGGAAGTTCTACCTTTAAATTATTTCTGGCATATTCATATAACTTTTTACCCTTTACTTTAACAGCAGAATAAATAGGAACTTCTTGATTATATGTTTTAATATAAGAATTTAAAACTTCTTTTATCTTTTCTTTATCTACCAAAACTTTTTCTTCTTTTAAAATATTACCAGTAATATCTAAAGTATCAGTTAAAATACCTAATTTAAATGAAGCTATGTATTCTTTGTCATGGTTAGTTAGTATATTAGCTAGCTTTGTAGCTCTTCCTAATAAACAAACTAAGACTCCTGTAGCCATCGGATCTAGTGTTCCGGTATGACCAATTTCCTTCATCTCAAGTATTTGATTTAAACGATTGACAACATCTCTACTGGTCATACCAGCAGGCTTATCTATAACTATAGCCCCATTCATATTTCTTACCTTTCTTTTACATATTTGGTTGCATCAGTATAATATTCTTTGAGGATAAACCCACCTTTTTCCACAATTCTTTTTATACCTAATAATTTATGAGGAACCTCAACTTCCACCGTATTAATATTATTTTTAGTGAAATAATCTTCTATTCCTTCCATAAGATATTCACTAGCAAATTTATTGTTTTTGAAATTATCTATAAATTTTTTTCGGTATTCTGGTTTAACATAAATATGATAAATACCACCAGTTAAATCTTCAAATATCCCTATGCAAGCAAATCCTAATAAATTATCATCTTCATAAAGACCTAATACTTCTTTAGCAATCATGCCATCAGAAATTTCTTCTGAGAAAGCCTCTTTTACCGAAAACTCAGCATATGTTCGATTGATATCTAGAAAGTTTCTTAATGGTTTTATCGGAATATGCTTGGTCCAATCTTCACCTAAAATGCTTCGATAGTAATCATAATACATTTCATATAACTTTTTACTATCTTCTTTTAGAATTCCCCCAATTGCTATCATATTATTACCCCTGACTAATTTTTACGAATTTCAGCTATGATTTTTTCAATATTAGCTCCATATTCAATAGATTCATCAAAAACAAATCTAAGTTCAGGAGTATGTCTAATATCAATCCTTTCTGCTAATTCGGTTCTTAAATATTTACTAGCATTATCAAGTTCTTGTTGAATATATTTGCGATTATATTCGCCTAAATATGTATAGTAAATTTTTGCTAACCCTAAATCATTACTTACTTCTGCTGCCGTAATTGTTATCTTTTTTAGTACTTCAGAATTAGCTTCTTCGAATAATATTTCAGCTAATTCTTTAGTTATTTGTGATCCGATTCTTTCTAATTTTATTTTATTCATCTTTTAATTTCGACCTCTTCATAAGTTTCTAGAATATCACTTTCTCTTAAGTCATTATAACTTTCTAAAGTAATACCACATTCAAAACCTTGTTTAGCTTCTTTAACTGTATCTTTTTCTCTTTGAACAGAAGATATCTTACCATCATGAATAATAACTCCATCACGAATTACTCTAACCTTAGAATGATTTTTAATTATACCATTAGTAACCATAGTTCCAGCTATAGTACCAACTTTACTGAATTTAAATAATCTTCTAATCTCAGCTGTACCCATTACTTTTTCTTCATATTCAGGTTCTAATAAACCTTTCATAGCTAGTTCCATTTCTTCAACTAGTTTATATATAATTTGATATAATTTTATTTCAACACTATATTCTTTTGCTACTTCTTTGGTAATAGCCGATGGTGAAACATTAAACCCAATTACTATGGCATCAGAAGCATTAGCTAAAACTATATCACTTTCGGTAATAGTACCGATACCGGAACGAATTACTTTAATTCTTGCCCCATCAACGTCGATTTTTTCTAAAGCACTTTTGACAGCTTCTTCTGAACCACGAACATCACATTTTAAGACAACATTAATTTCTTTGACACCAGATTGGATTTTAGCAAATAAGTCTTCAAATGATACAACTTCTTTTTTACATTTGTTGGCTTTCACAGCTACTAATCTTTTTTCAGCTATCTCACGAGCCATTTTTTCTGATTCGAAAGCCATGAATTTATCCCCAGCTTCCGGAGTGTCATTTAAACCGGAAATTTCAACTGGAGTCGAAGGACCTGCTTCCACAATACTAGTACCCAAATCATTTTTTAAAGTACGGACTTTTCCATAAGTTGTTCCGACAACAATTGGATCACCTAGTCTTAAAGTTCCGTTTTGAATTAAGATAGTAGCTACGCCACCAATATTTTTATCAATTCTTGATTCAATAACTGTACCGATTGCATATCTACTGGCATTAGCTTTTAATTCAGACATTTCAGCAACTGCTAAAATAGTTTCTAATAAACTATCAATTCCTTCACCAGTTACTGCACTAAGTTTAACAAAAGGTGTTGTTCCGCCCCATTCTTCTGGAGAAAGATTTAAAGCTGCCATTTCTTCCATTACTCTTTGCGGATTGGCACTTGGTTTATCAATTTTATTAATTGCTACGATTATTGGAACATTGGCAGATATTGCGTGATCTATTGCTTCTTTAGTTTGAGGCATAACACCATCATCAGCAGCAACAATAATAATTACGATATCTGTGACACTAGCTCCTCTTGCTCTCATTTGCGTAAATGCTTCATGTCCTGGGGTATCTATAAATGTAATCTTTTCCCCATTAAAACTGGTTTGATATGCTCCAATAGCTTGAGTGATACCACCAGCTTCACAAGCTACGACATTAGAACAACGAATATGATCTAAAAGAGATGTTTTACCATGATCAACATGTCCCATGACTGTTACAACAGGTGGTCTTTTGTCTAAGTCTTCATCTTTATCTACTATTTCAAATTCCTCAAAATTACAAATATCTTGAGTTTCTTCTTTCTTTAAAACTTTATTGTAATCAATTACTAGAATCTCAGCAGTTTCAAATTCAACAGGTTGATTTTGATTTAGCATCAGTCCTAAACCGATTATTTTGGTTATAATTTCAGAGCTACTTATCTTTAAAGCATCAGCTAATTCCTTAACGGTCATTCCTTCTTTATAAACAATGATGTTATCATCTATATTGGCATTAGACATTAGTTTTGCTTTATTTTTATACATTTCTTTTTTCTTATCTTTGTATTCATTAGCTTCTTTATTATAAATGTTTTTCTTTTTTAATTTTTGTTTCTTTTCACTCGTATGTTCAAGAAATGTATTTTCTTGTAAAATTTCTTCAACCGCTGTATCTAATACGTCATCATCTTCATGAGTCGTATCAGTTTCAGTACTAATTAGATTCATAGAATTATCTAAAACGATAATATCCTCTTCATCTAATATATCAGTAGCCTGAGTTTTTTTAATACCTAGTTCTTTACATTGGTTTAAAACTTCTTGGACTGTATAACCCATTTCTTTTGCATATTCTTGTATACTCATTCAAGAGCACCTACTTTCTCTAATTGATTATATTTAATAATTCATTGTAAATCTCATCACTTACCTCAGTTTCAAAAACTGAATTTAATATTTTCTTTTTTTGAGCTGTTATAATTGCTTCTTTATCTTTTTTTAAATAACAACCTTTGCCATTTAATTTACCTGTCAAATCAACTTGAATCTCATCATTAAATTTCACGATGCGAATTAATTCTTTTTTAGGTAACTTTTCTCTAGTTACTATACACATTCTCATCGGTATTTTTTTCATTAATTCTCATTTCCTTCTTCATTAATTTGATTTAAAGTTTTAATAGTTATATGAAATTTAGTTAGCTTACTAGCCAGTTTAATATTGATACCTTTTTTACCAATAGCCAGTGGTAAATTATCATCATCAACAATGGCTAATGCTTCTCTTTGTTTCGTATCATCAATAATGTTTACAATAACATTTTTGGCTGGTGATAGAGCATTAGCTATAAATTTAGCATTATCTTCGTTATATATGATTAAATCTACTTTTTCGCCATTTAATTCTGACAATATACTAGCAATTCTTGCTCCTCTTTCCCCAATACAGGTTCCAATTGGATCGATTCTATCGGTATCTGAGAAAACAGCTACTTTACTTCTAACACCTGGTTCTCTAGCTACACCAAATAATTGAATTGCTCCACTAGCTAACTCAGGAATTTCTAATTCAAATAATCTTTTAACAAAACCATTATGTTTTCTAGAACATAGGATAAGTGGTCCCTTAGGTGTTGCTTCAATTTTTTGTAAATATACTTTAATTGAACTACCCATTTTAACAACTTCTCCAGGTATCATTTCAGTCTTAGGCAAAATACCTCTAGCTCTACCTAAATCAACATAGTAATTATTACGATCTTCCATAGCAAGCATTCCTACCAATAGTTCGTCTTGTTTATTAGCAAACTCTTCAACAATACTTGTTCTTTCTGCTTCTCTGATTTTTTGAGTTAATACTTGTTTAGCAGTTGAGGCAGCTACCCTACCAAAATCTTTAGGAGTAACTTCTTCTTCAATTGTTTCCCCCACTTTAATATTGGGAACAATCTTTTGAGCATCTTCTAAAAGAATTTGAGCATCTTCATTAATCTCAGGTTCTTGGTATGTAACATTACCTTCTTCATCAACAATTTCTTCTCCATCAATATAATCATCCACAACAACTAAATAAGAATAAACTTTTATTTCCCCTGTTCCACGATCTATGTGAACTTTTACATTAGTTTTGGAATCAAAATTTTTCTTATATGCTGTAATTAAAGCTTGTTCCATTGCTTCAAATACAATATTTTCATCTACGCCTTTTTCTTCAACAATATTTTTTACGGCCTTTATAAATTCTTCACTATTCATATTTTAACCTCTTTCTTTACTGGAAATATCTAAGATATATTCATCTTTTATTAAATCATACTCATCCAAAATTGGATTTATAATCTCGGTAGCTTTGACAATTGTGTCTAAATCCAGACCTCCCGGTCTATCTAGAGTAATCTTTAAAAAATTATAATTATTTTCTTTAACATACTCGATGTTGTCAATCACGATGTCCATATCAGCCATCGGCTTAGTAATCTTTTCTTTTACTTTTTCTAAAATATCTTCCATACATCCTCCTAAGACAATAATAAAAGTGGGAATTCCTGCCCACTTAAATCTGTATCAGTATTATAACAAAGGATTTATTTAAAGTAAAGAATATATAGCTAAATAATTATTTATTAAATCTTATTTATAATATTTTTTAAAATTAATCAATCTAAGTCTCCAAGTACAATAGTGGGATTCTTTAATTCTTCTACTGATTTATCAGCATAAAAATTAATAAAATCTTCAACAATTTTAATAAATGTTGTATCATCAGTAATCATTTCAATTTCCGGCACATACTTTTTAACTTTTTTAGAGATAGTATTATCCAAAGAAATATATTTAATAGGTTTACCTGATTTAAAAGCCCATTTAAGTTCTAATTTTAACCCAAAATTTGGTTTGCTTACTTCTGCTACGATAATATCAGCTTCCTTTATTAAGTCTTTAACATATTTAGACTGATAATTTTTGGTATGAGGAAGCATTAGTTCATGCCTAATACAGACTGGACTACTAATAATATATCGATAAAGAGTATTTGTATAATCTATTTTAGTTGAATGAATAAAATAAATTTTTAGTCGTCTTTTCATAGGATTCACCTACTTTGTATTATATCACATTTTATTTATGTTTAATATTTTATATGTTATGATAAAAAAGGAAGTGAGAACATGGATATAATCGGTATTATTTGTGAATATAACCCCTTTCATAATGGTCATAAGTATCATATTGATAAGATTAAAGAATTATATCCAAATTCTTTAATTGTTTTAGTATTAAATGGTTATTTTTTAGAACGTGGCGAAGTAAGTGTTTTGACTAAAGAACAAAAAACTAAGGTAGCTTTAGAAAATAATATTGATATTGTTTTAGAACTTCCCTTTGTTTTCGGTTCGAACTCTGCTGATATTTTTGCGGAAAGTGCGGTAACAATGTTAAATTATTTAAATGTAAATAAAATTATCTTTGGTAGTGAATCTAACGATATTAAAATGTTAACAAGAATTGCCAAACGACAACTGGAAGAAGACTTTGACCAAAAAGTTAAAGAAAATTTAAAAAAAGGTATCAACTACCCCACTGCCTTAAATAAATCTTTAGAAACTGATTTAAATACCCCAAATGATTTATTGGGCGTGGCTTATGTTAAAGCTATTTCAAAAAATAACTTTAAAATTGAAGCAATTACTATAAAAAGAACTAATAGTTTTCATGATATAACTAGTAATAATTCCATAGTAAGTGCATCTAATATCAGAACTAAATTTAAAGATAAACAAAATGTTAATAAATATACTAATTATGCACATTTAATACAAAATATTAATGAAGAATTATTATTTAATTTATTAAAATATAAGATACTAACTGAACCTCATTTAAATAAATATCTTTCTGTAGACGAAGGTATTGAAAATAAATTAACTAAAGAAATTAAAAAGACCAATTCTATTGATGAGTTAATCATGAAAGTCAAAAGTAAAAGATATACCTATAACCGAATAAGAAGAATGCTTATTCATATCTTAATTGGTTTAACCAAAGAAAATAAAAATAATATGACGTTAGAATATATTAAAGTTTTAGGATTTAGTAAAAATGGCCAAGAATACTTAAATAAAATAAAAAAGAATTCTTTAGTACCAATTACCAGAAAAATATCCGAAGAATATCTTGCTCAGCAATATGAATTAAAAGCATCACTAATATATGACTTACTAACTAATAATAGCACTTATGAATTTGAATTAAAAAATAAACCAATTATCAAATAAAAAGATTATTAATTATATGATACAATAGTTATATAAACGGAGGGTTTAAAAATGGAATATGAGACATTAAAAAAACTTTTTCTTTCTTTTTATGAAAGAAAGTTTGATGAGCAAAGTGATTTTGATAGAAAAATAATGCAAAATCTATGTTATCAATTACAAGCAACAGGATTAACCTTAGATGATGGTTATGGATTTTTGTTAGAAGATGGTAAAGTATATTCTTTAGATTTTATGTATTCGTTAAGACGTTCCATTGCAGAAAATCAAAATAAACCAAATTATATACCATTATCATCATTTGCATTAAGTCGAATAAATGAATTACAAAGAATTAAAGATATTATTGTGTATTCGTTTAAGATGCAACAACATTTCAATAGTGAAGAATTAAAAGAAGAAAAACATATTTTATATTGGATGGATGTTGTGAGTTCAACACATTATATCAATAATAATATATCAACTAAAGAAGGACAAACCCTTGATATTTTGAATCAATATTTTCCCCATAAAGAAATTAATAACATTGCAGTAGAGTCTAATCATTTACAAAAATTATTAATAAGATAATAAACTATAAAAAAAGATACTTTAGTATCTTTTTAAAATGAGTCAATATTAATTCTAACTCTATTTAGTTTATTAATATAAGCATAAGCTTGAACCATGGTTCTAATAGCTCCAGCTATTTTTCCCCCACGACCAATGACACTACCCATATCTGATTCATGAACTATAATCTCTAAAAGGATTATATCTTCATCACCAGAAAATTCTTGGACACTGACCATATCAGGTTCTTTAACTAAACTTTTAACTAAATGTTCTGTAAACGCTATTAATTCCTTATGCATAATTACTTACCACTTTTCTTAGTAGTTTTAAATTTAGCCCAAATGCCACTTGCTGACAAAATGTTTTTAACGGTATCAGTTGGCATAGCTCCATTATTTAACCATTTAATAACTTTTTCTTCATCAACTTTCACATTATTATCTTTTTCGATTGGATTATAAGTCCCTAATATTTCAATAAATTTTCCATCTCTAGGACTTCTTGAATCAGCAGCGACAATTCTATAATAAGGTTTTTGTTTAGCGCCCATTCTTTTTAATCTAATTTTTACAGCCATAATTGCCTCCTTTTTCTAAAGAAAATCTTAACACAAAAAAAACACAGTGTCAACTATTATTGGTTGACACTGTTTAAATAATCTTCATCTATTTCTAATTCATCTGCCTCTGGTATGCTCTCTTCAGAAGTTTCTACTTCATAATCATCAAAATCATCTTGTACAGCTATTCTTACTTTAGTATCACCAATGATTTCTACGCCTAATTCTTTTTCTACATTAAGTATAATTTTTGTCCCTTCGACATTAACATTAATCACTGATGGGGCAGTTAAACTACGAACAATAATCTCATTAGTACTCGTTAAGTTAGCATCATTTTTTAATTTTACATTAACAATATCCTGATAATTGAAAGTACGAACTAAAACATTGGTTTTAGTATTGTTATCATAAGAATACCAAACGTTAGTGTCATAACTACCATCGATATTTACTTTACCTCGATTATTATGACCACTAAAGGTATTATTAATAATCCAGCATCCTAACACAGTATCAACATTTGTATCTGTCTCAATAACTATTTCATCCTTAGTATTTTTTTTGGTTTTACCAACTACTGCTTTAGTTACAATCTCTTTATAATTTGCCAATATATCACTCCTCAATTTACTTTATGCAAACCTAGGCAAAAAGTACACAAAAAAATAAATATATGATATATTTAGAATGGTGATTATAATGGATTGTTTATTTTGTAAAATAAATAATAATGAAATACCTTCTAAAACTTTAGATGAAGATGATAATGTAAAAGTTATTATGGATATTAATCCTAACAGTAATGGACACTGTCTAATAATTCCTAAGAAGCACTATGCAACCTTTGAAGATTTAGATGATGAAACTCTCCTTACAGTGAACAAAACTGTTAAGGAAATTAAAAATATTTTAGATAAATCTTTAAATCCGGATGGTTATAAAATAACAGTTAATTATGGAATTACCCAAATGATTAAACATTATCACTTACATATCATTCCGGTATATAAAGAGGATAAAACATTAAAAGATATAGAAGAAATTTATCGAAAAATAAAAGATGTTATATAAATAACATCTTATTGTAAAGCTGAAATTAATTCAGCTTTTTTCATTGTTGAATAGCCTTCAATATTTTTATCTTTAGCTATTTCTCTTAACTTAGCAACAGTTAAACTACTTAAATCAGTTTCTTCTTTTTTAAATTCCTTAACTTCGCTAGTTTTTACTTCTTCTTTCTTAGTTTCTTTAACTTCTTCTTGTTTAACAGTTTTGCCTTCTAAACCAGCGTTAGCTATTTTAACTAATTCAGAGAAATATTTTGGATTATCTATAGCTATTTCTGAAAGCATTTTGCGATTGATTTCAACGTTTGCTTTAGATAGTCCATTGATAAACTTAGAATAACTTATATTATTTTCACGACAAGCGGCATTAATACGTGTTATCCATAATTTACGGAAGTCTCTTCTTTTTTGTCTACGATCACGGTAAGCATAAGCTCCACTATGGAATAATTGTTCTTGAGCTGTTTTATATAAACGATGCTTACTTCCAAAGTATCCTTTAGCTTGTTTTAAAACTTTTCTACGACGGTTTTTAGCAACAGGGCCACCTTTAACTCTTGTCATATTCTATCACCTAGATAACAGATTTTAATCTGTTAGCGTCTCCTTTCGCTAATGTTCCTTTATTTTTTCTTTGTCTAATTTGTTTACTTGAATCTTTAGCAGTTTTATGGTTTCCTCCTGATTTTTTATATGTTAGAGTACCATTTTTTTTCTTTTTAAAAACTTTACTGCTTGCTTTGTGTGTTTTTTGCTTTGGCATAATTTTTCCTCCTTATTTTTTTGGTGCTAAGATCATAGTCATAGTCTTTCCTTCAAGTTTTGGTACAGACTCAACTACGGCAATATGTGATAATTGCTCTGCAAAATTATTAAGAACATCTTTTCCAAGTTCAGTGTGGGCCATTTCACGACCCTTAAATCTTAGAGTAGCTTTTATTTTATGGCCTTTTTGTAAATATTCTTCGGCATTTTTTTTACGGGTATTAAAATCCCCTATATCAATTTTAACTGAAAATTGATATTCTTTAATATCTTTATTACTGGTTCTTTGGTTTTTTAAAGCTTCTTTTTGTTTTTTTTGTTTTTCATAACGATATTTGTTATAATCCATGATCTTACCTACAGCTCTTGAATTATTACCACTCATTAAAACCAAATCTAAGCCGGCATAACTTGCTAAAGTTAAAGCATCCTCCAATTGTTTATTTCCTAGTTGTTCCCCATTTGGGCCGATTACCATTAATTCACTAACTCGGATATTCCTATTTACTGGCAATTCATCTTTTTTGAAATTATTTGCTATTAGAAAGCACCTCCATATAATCAAAAAGTGAATGCTGATGCATCCACTTTAAAAACCCTAAGTATATTTACCTTGGCTTTTTACCTATTCACTTCATGAATCAGGTGGAGTGTGGATACACCCGCTTTCCTTTTAATGACAAAAATAATTATAACATTAAACTATCATTTGTCAAGTGAAATCATTAATTTAATATTAACAAATATTTTATGAACAAAATATAATAAAATTTTTCTATTTAATTTTATTGATATTTTTATAAATTATGCATAAATTTATTTACAATCTTAAAATTACATTTTAAGATAAACTTTCGGATTAGTAGTAATTTTTTTACTTATTA
>CAYQDO010000016.1:0-17826 GCA_964416365.1 uncultured Muribaculaceae bacterium
AGCTAGGGTTTCAATAAATTCTTTTTTAGTGTCCACTTTTTGTTGACTTATTCATGATTATTTTCTTCGATTCTCACTTATTAATTCTTCAGCAGAAGTTAATTGTTTTATTCTTTCAATGATTCTCCTTGCTTTTATTTGTTCTTCACCAGATTTATTGATAATAAAATGATTTTCTAGTTCTTTAATGGTTAAGTTACTAGTAAAGAAAGTTGGTAATTTATTATCCATACGATATTGAAGAATAGTACCTAAAATTTCATCTCGATTCCAAGCGGTTACCGTTTCAGCACCAATATCATCTAAAAGTAATAAATCCGCTTTTTTAATTTCATTAATCCGAACACTAAAATTATTATCTTCAAAAGATTCTTTTAAACTTCTTAAAAGTTCTGGATAATAAATAATAATTACATTATTTTTTTCTTTAGATAATTCATTTAATAAAGCGCTTATTAAATAAGTTTTACCTGAGCCAAAAGACCCGTGGATGTATAATCCTTTTAAATGTCTATCTTTTTGATATTCATCATAAAATTTCTTTAACCATTTAATTATTTTAACTCTTTTAGCATCATTTACATCGATATCAGACATTTTAGCTTTTTTAATCTCAAAAGGCATCTCATAAAATTCTGTTCTGATATCTTCTCTATCTTTATATTCTTTCTTTTTATATTTGCAGGCTACATAATTAAATTCTAATTTTTCCTCTTTTAAAGTCGGATAATAGACAAACCCTGTAACTTTGTTTTTACATTCATAAATACTTTTACATTTTGAACAACTCTTTAATTCTGCAACAGTTTCTTCTAATTTAGAAGTATAGTGAATTGCAATATCATCTTTAATTTTTAAAGTATTGATTAATTTTTTAAAATCCTCATTCTTGATTGCGGTAGCATAAGCACTTTTTAAAGCATACTTTAAATCTTTTTTCTCATATACTTTGGTTTCTTCTCTAAGTTTTAACATGATTACCTCCTATCTAAAATCCTTAAGTAAATCTTCCATTTCTTCTCTTTCATTTTGAGAAAGCTGATTAATTTGATTTATAGCATTAAACCAAACAGGAAGAGGCTTTTCTACTTTATCAGAGAAATTTTTTCTATTTTTCTTATGTTCTTTTTCGGCTATAGCCATCGCATCAGATACAGTTTTAATTCCTAGTCTGACCCATTGACCAGCTATGGTTTCAATAAAAGCTTTATTTAATTTATTATTGTTAATTCTTAATACATAATCAATTAAAACATTAATAACTGCAGGAGGAATATTTAATTCTACCGCTAAATATTCTAATAATTTTAAATCTCTAGATGTGGGATTGACATTCTTATATTTTCCTTTAAGAAAATCATATGGGGTAGTATTTTCGAAAATATACATTATTTTACCACGATTAGATAAGTCGCCTTCTGGAGTTTTTAAATGTTCTGGTTGAGTACGATAAATTAAAGTTGGTAATGCTCCATTATTGTTATATTCGAAATATTTTCTGGTTTCTTTAATTAATAAATCTTTATTAATTAGACCTTTTTCATCAATCGCAAGACGAAGCAAATCACTCATTTTTAAAGTATCTAAATTATAAACAAAAGCAAGATTATTAATTAGCTCTCTAGACTTTTTTGAAAAAGCCTTAATATTTAAAATTTTATTAGGAATACTAGAAATTAGTAAATCAAAATCGATTAAAGAAGATATATTAATTTCACCAACTTCTTTCTTTTGAATGTCACTATTATTAAATCCGGTTTTGGGAATACTTTTAAAGGTTTGTTCTATTGTATAACTTATATCATCATAATTCATATAATTGAAAATAGGTTTTTTATACAAATTTAAAAGTGATTCATATTCAGTTGAACCAATATTATTATATAAAACTATGTTTAATATAGGATGATTAAAAAATTCATATGCAGATAGTGGTGAATAAAGTTCATATATATATTGATTGATGTTATTACCTGATTTATATAAAGTCTTTAAAAGCCCGACTGCTTCCAGGCTTTTTCTAGCTTCTTTAATGTCATCTAAACCAGTTTTTAGTAATGTCATTAAGTGATGATGAGTAAAATCTTTGCTCATTAGTTCTCTTTTATCTAAATCACTCCATAGTGTTAAATAAAGACTAGTTGCTGTTGAACCAATTATCGGTTCATATAAATTAATGATATTTTTGCGATCTATTTCGGTTAGAACGGTCTTATTGATTACAATATATGTATCAGCTGGTAATAAACTTATACTTTTCATCAATAACACCTCTTTAATCAATTGTATAAAAATAAGCTTTTTATTGCAAGTAAAAAAGCTTAGCAAAAGCTAAACTTCTTGAATAACAGCAATTATCATAGGTTTGCATTCAGTTTCATTGTAGAAATACTTTGATAATCTATCACGAATTTCCGTTTTAATATTATTAAAGTCTACATAATTATTATTAGTATTATTATGAATTACTTCCATAGAAATTCTTTTAATTTCTTCTATCATTTCTTTAGAATCTTTAACATAAATGAAACCTCTTGTTACTATTTCCGGACCCATTACAATTTCTTTGGTTCTTTTAGACAATGTAGCACTTATCAGAACAATACCATTTTCAGATAGCATTTCCCGATCTTTGATAACTAATTCACCTACATCATCAGTACTTGTTCCATCTATTAAAACATCATCAATAAACATCTTCTCATTTGCATCAAGTAACTTGCCATCAATAAACGTCATAATTTCACCATTAAGCTTTAATAAAATATCTTCTTTTTTATAACCAAGATTCATAGCTAGATTAGCATTTCCCACCATATAACGATACTCAGCTTTTACCGGAATAAAATATTTTGGTTTTAACAAAGAAATCATAATCATTAAATCTTCACTTGAAGCATGAAGTAATATCCCTTTATTTTGAGGAATATTGGTAGTTTTGATTCCCATCATCGCTAATTCATTTTCTACTCTAACATAGATTTTTTCATTTTCATCGTATCTTGGCTCAGCAAAACAGAAGCTATCTTCACTAGTAAGCTTAATATATTTATCATTACCATTAATTATTTTTTCTATTACCCCATACGGCTTTTCTCTTTCATCACAAATTAAGAGAATAGCATTGGAATCATTAACATTATTTAAATCTCCTATTAAAGCTTCGTCAACATTCATATAACCTTCTTTAATAGCCACATTAATAATGTTTTGCAGTTTTTTACCCATTACCACAATTTTGCGATGAGTGTTTTTAGCAGCATTAATAATTCCTTCAATGGTATATAAATGACTATGCAATACTGAGAAAATAATTCTTCCTTCATTTTTATTCATTATTTCTTTAAAGAATGATGACATATGATGAAATGGACTAGTGTGCCCTATTTTCTCAGAAAATGATGATTCGCACAGTAAAGCAAGAACTCCTTGCTTACCTACATAAGCGATTTTGCCAAGATCCATTTCATATGAATCTCTCATTGATGGATCAATAATAAAATCAGCAGTATAACAGATTGCTCCATCGGCAGTATTTATAACATACATAACACTTTCCGGTACAGAATGATTAACATGGATTGGAAAAATACTGTTTTTTCCAAAACTAATCTTTCTGTGTGGTTTAATCTCAATGATATTTTTTTCTGGTATCCCTTCAAATAATAATTGATGCATAGTATATCTTGTACAGAATATTTTTATTTCAGGTATAGTTCTTACTAAATCATTTACTCCCCCGTAACTTTCGGGATGAGCATGAGTAATAAATACTCCTTTAATTCTTTTACGATTTTTTTCTAGATAGCTATAATCAGGAATAATATAATCAATTCCAAACATTGAATCATTAGCAAACTTTAAGCCCGCATCTAGTACAAATATATCTTCATCTATTTCAACAATATAGGTGTTCTTACCATTTTCGTTAAGCCCACCCATTCCAAAAATTTTAATTTTACTCATTTTTTTCTTCTCTCTTTTCTATAAATAAATTACAAAGTTAATTCGGCTAACTCATTATAGCAAAAAGAATAAAGAATTTCAATTATTATTCACTAATTAAGTCTTTTAGAGAGATTATTTCCAAATCTTGCTTTCTTATTTCTTGAAAAATTAGATTTAAATTCTCGATACCAGTGTTTTTTCTTACCAAAATAATTGATCCAGTACTAATATTAGATAATAACTGAATGATATTAATGCCTGTATCAATAGTCGGAGCTACAATATAATATTTCTTTTCCTTACAATATTCGATATTAGAATAATTTACTAAACATATTTTAGAATTCACTTTATTTTTATTAAGTAAGGAATTTAAGTCACTGATATTTTTTGGCGATTCTTCGCCCAAAAGATAATCTCTTTTTTTCTTAAAATCACTTTTTAAAGTACTTATTAAGGTATACTTTATATTATTTTCATCAAAATACTCGGTTATTTTAGCATCTTCAACTACCAATGCAACACCCCTTTTACTTGGATTTCCTTTAATGATTATCTTATCTAAATTATCTTCCAAAGATATTTCCGGTTTGACATCATCATAAATTAAAAAAGTCTCATTAAATGAACCAAAGTCATCCATTTTTAAAAGGCTTTTTCTTTTATTTACTTTTTTACCTTTTTTACCTGGAATTATAGTATTGTCTTTAATAGAGGCATTAACAGGATTTACTCCATATTTATTTTCTGCTTCTTTTATTTGTATCATGATGGGATTTTGATTTTCTAAGTAAATCATTATTTTGTCAGTAAAATAAAAACTTGCAAGCATAAAAATACCTAATAACAAATATTTAATATATTTCATACCTTCACCAATAAAATATTATGATTACAAATCTTTTTTAGACTTTATTATTTTTTACCACTTTTCGGTTTTTCTTCCTCAATTGGTTTACTACTTAAAAAACTCACTTTTTCTACTACAACTTCAGTTTGATATTTTTTTTCGCCGTTTTCTGCCTCGTAAGATGAAGTTCTGATTTGACCCCTAATTCCAATCAGATCACCTTTGCGGCAAAACTCAGAGGTACGCGAAGCAATACCATCCCAAAGAACACAACGAATAAAGTCTGTCTCATAAATGCCATCACTGTTTTTATAACTTCTTTGCACTGCTAAATTTATGGACATTACTTTTTTACCATTTTCTGTTTCCGTTGTTTCTGGGTCTGCTGTTAATCTGCCAATCAAATAAACTAAATTATACATTTTTCCTCCTTTCAAAAAAGTTTTATCATTTCTTTTTTAAAGTTGCAAAAGAATAATTTTAAATATTGGATTCAATTGTGGAAAACTTTTTCCGTATTTGTTTTAACAAATAAAAAAATTTGAAGTTTTTTCTCTTCAAATTTATAAAGTTTTATAGAATCTAAATATTTTTCAACAATCTGTTAAGTTCGATAGCATACTCTAATGGTAATTCCTTTTTAAAGTCAGAAATAAAGCCCATAACTAGTAGTTCTTTTGCTGCATTTTCAGATAGTCCTTTACTCATTAAATAATAAAGTTTATCTTCGCTGATTTTTGATACAGTAGCTTCGTGTTCTAAAGTACTTCTATCATTTAAAACGATATTTCTAGGAAATGTATCACTTTTCGAATACTCATCTAAAAGAATGGTATCACATTTAATAATTGCTTCACTGTTTATTGCCGAACCACTTATTTTGACAGTACCTCGATAGTTAGCTTCGCCACCACTTGATGCTATACTTTTGGATATAATATTGCTTTTGGTATTTTTACCAAGATGAATCATTTTTGCGCCGGCATCAAGTTTTTGGTTACCTTTAGCATAAGCGATACTGATTGAACTGGCTTTCGAATTATCTCCTTTTAAAATACAAGATGGATACTTCATGGTAACTTTTGAACCAATATTACCATCAATCCATTCCATTTGACCGTTTTCTTCAACAATACTTCTTTTGGTTACCAAATTATAAACATCTTCTGACCAGTTTTGAATGGTCGTATAACGGCATTTAGCGTTCTTCATAACATATATTTCAACTACTCCGGCATGAAGAGAGTTTTCTGATGTCACTGTAGCGGTACATCCTTCGATATAAGATAATTCTGCTCCTTCATCAATAATGATAATTGTTCTTTCAAATTGTCCCATCATGGTTTCATTTATTCTGAAATAACTTTGTAAGGGGCGATCAAGTTTAGCATAAGGGGGAATATAAATAAATGATCCTCCACTCCATAAAGCTCCATTTAATGCAGTATATTTATTCTCTGAATATTTAACTAAACTATTAAAATGTTTTTTAAATAAATCCGGGTATTTTTGCAAGGCTTCATCCGTACTTGAAAAGATTACCCCACTTTGATCCTCTTTCAAATTATGATAGATTACTTCACTTTCAAATTGGTTGCTTACTCCAGCTAAATATTTGTTTTCAGCATCTATGACACCTAACTCCTGGAAAGTATCCTTAATATTTTTATCAACATCGTCCCAATTACTTGCTACTTCTCCAACTTTTTTATAGTAAGTAATTGAATCAAAATCTATATTTAATTCCGGACCAAAATCAGGTTGACCTAATTCTAAAAACTTTTCAAAAGATTTTAGACGAAAGTCAGTCATCCATTGGGGTTCTTTTTTTATTTTCGAAATTTCTTTTATTAAATCTTTTGTTAATTCCATAATCCACCTGAAATTAATTATAGCAGATTTTTAAAGTTTAAAACATCTATATTTCAGGATTTTCCGATGCTATTAATATATCAGTTCCTTCTTTTAAAGCAACATATAAGACAATAATTGTAGCTATAACTACCAAAATACTTGCTCCAACTTCTAATTTAGAATCTGAACCTTTACTTTCCTCATTAAAAAGCTCCGCACCCTTAATATTAATAAATAGAAAACCCAAGGCTGATATTAAAGCTAATATCCTAGCAACAATGATTAAGTTCTTAGCTTCCACTTCAGTTAAAAATGTTTGCTGTCCACTTAATTTCAAATGATTATTATAATTGACAGTCAAAGATAATAACACTGTTAAAATAAATAAACCAGAAAAAATCATCTGGATATCAACTAATTTTAATTCTTCATTTTCATAATTCATAATAAATTATATGACTTATTTATTACTAAATCAAAAATAACACCGGTAAAGTGTTACTTTGATTCTACAATTAATTTAATAGCGGTCTTTTCTACACCATCAATTGTAATATCACTAAAAGCTGGAATTACAATGAGATTTTTACCACTTGGAGCTACAAATCCTCTCGCAATTGCTATTGCTTTAATTGCTTGATTTAAGCTACCTGCACCGATTGTTTGAATTTCAACAGCACCATCAATTCTAAATACATTAGCTATAGCACCTGCCACTTTACTAGGATTACTCTTGCTCGAAACTTTTAATATTTCCATTATTACCTCCATTTAAATATATGAAGGTATGATGGTTTTAGAATATTTAATAATAATATATGATGTAGTTTAATATCTGTTTTTTTTATACTTATAGACTTATAATATGTTTTTAATTATTTGTTTTTATATTTTCTTTTTTATCCCAATATATTCTAATACCATCTTCAATTAAATTAAGAATACCGTTAACTAAAAAGAATAAACCTAACATAATAGTTTGTATAGCCGCTTCAAAATATAAATTAACACTTGTTAATAAGCCTACTAATAGAAAGACAGAAAATGTTATTAAATTAACATAAAACATTTTGTTACCACGATCATGATAATAGTCTAGTTTAATTAATTTGATAATAGCCATGATTCCTACCCAAGCTGCTAAAGTAAGGCTAAGTACCATAGCTGAAGAATACATCCAAAATTTAAAACCACTAGCTGCCGCTAAAATACAAGCTATTCCTGTATAAAGATCTTCATAATCTTTTTCGTGTCTCGTAAATATATATTCAATTATTTTAATTCCACCGTAAATAACATATAGTAAATATAATAATTTCCCAGGTCTGGTTTCCCCAAACCATGGAAAAATTAGTAAAAATATTCCCATAAAAACTAAAATAATAGATATTCCAATATTTAAACAATTTTTAAATTTTTTAGTTTCTACAACTTTCATTATTATCACCTAGTTTAATAATAAGCGCCCGAGAAAAAAAAGTCAAATATATTGTTAAACTAATTAAAATATTATATGATTATTATGAAGGAGGAAGTTTATGTACTTAGAATTTATTATTTTAATTTTTATTATTTTTATTTTACTACGATCAATAAGACAAGTTGACGAATATGAAAGAGGTATTAAATTTCAACAAGGTAAATATACAAAAATTTTAGGTCCAGGATGGCATTTAATATTACCAATTATTCAAAATATAAAAAAAGTCGATATTAGAACCAAAGCTGTTGATGTTCCAGAACAAGATGCAATTACTAAGGATAATGTGTCAATCAAAATTAATGCCGTTATCTATTATAAAGTTTTTGATGCTGGCAAATGTATAATTGCTGTTGAAGATTACAAATATGCTATTAGTCAGCTTGCTCAAACAACAATGAGAAACGCCGTTGGAACTGTTACTTTAGATGAATTGTTAAGTGAAAGAGAAAAGATTTCTCAAGAGATTTGTAAAATTGTTGATCAAGCTACTGATGCATGGGGAATTGAAGTCGAAAATGTCGAATTAAAAGACATTAGTCTTCCTGAAGAAATGAAAAGAGTGATAGCGGCAGTTGCCGAAGCAGAAAGAGAAAAACAAGCAGTTATTACTCTTGCTGAAGGTGAAGTACAAGCCAGCGAAAACCTAGCTAAAGCTGCTAAAATAATGTCTGCTTCACCAGGAGCATTACACCTAAGAACACTAGCTACTATTAATGATTTATCTTCTGATCAATCTAATACTATTATCTTTGCAATTCCTATTGAAGTCTTAGAGGCTTTCAAAGGACATGGTGCTGAAAAAATCGTAGAAAAGATTATCAAAAAATAATGCTAAGCATTATTTTTTTTGTTTAGGATAAAGTTAACCAGTTCTTTATCATTGTAAATATTAATGGAATCTCTTACCATTTTAAATACTAATTTTTTAGCAATTAGATTTTCTCCATCATAATTACAAATAATATTTTTGTCAGAAGAAATAGTTATTTCTTTTAATCTTTCTTTTTTGACTGTTGGACTATTTTCATGTTTAGCTTTTTTAAGTAAACTAATTAAAGCCGGAATTTTCATTTTGGAAACTTTTCCAGCAAAATATACATCAAAATTATTGTCATCAAAAGCTGCCATGGGAGCAATTTGATATCCTCCACCGTAATATCTTCCATTGCATACAGCAATTATTAAGTATTTTGCATCATATGCTTTTTTCTTATATTTAATTCTGAAATTTTGATATTTAAATTTTAAAAAAGTATAGATAATACTTAAATCATAAATTGATTTTTTAGGAAACTTTTGTTTTTTAAAGATTTTTACATTGTGTGCTACTTGAGCATCTATTCCCACACTAGCTATGTTAATAAAATATTTATCATTAACCATACCTAAATCAATTTTTAGGTTTTTTCTTTTGGTATTTTCTAAAACCCTATAAAAATCATTACCACTTCCTACCGGAATTATTCCTAACTTTAGTTTACTCTTGGCAATACCATTTACAACTTCATTTAAAGTACCGTCTCCACCGACAGCATAGATAATAGTTCTTTTTTCATGTAAATACCTTTGAGAAATTAATGTTGCATCCCCGGGCTCTTTTGTAAAATGGATATCGTATTCATAATGTTTTTTTTCCATATAATCATGAATTCTCCGAATTATTTCACTATGATTATGATTACCACTTACCGGATTGATAATAAAAATATACTTCATATTACACCAACTATACTAATTCTTTTTTATTATATTTAGTTATCGTTAAAATGAAAAAGAAAATTGATATGGCTAAACTTATAAAAATCATTATAGGCTTAATAGAAACATTTAAAATAACATTTCTCAAATCGACTAAGGTAAAAACTGAAAAATATTTTAAAAATTCCGTTTTTTCTGATATTGAAGAAATTGTATTTAATATATAACTCATTATGACGATACCTAGACTTAAACTTAACATTTTCTTTGTTTTATTGGTAAAGGTGGCTAAAAATAAACAAATAAAATAAATAGGAAGTGAAGAAAATAAAGGGGTTATAGATAACAAAATATATTGTTTAGTATTAAATTCTCCACTAATTACCAATCCAAAATAATTAAATAAACCTATCCCTACTACAAGTGAAATTATATAAATAAGTCCAACTAATACTTTATTAAATATTATTTTATTACGTGTAATTGGCAAGCTATGAAGATATTCGATAGTCTTATCACTTTCTTCTTTTAAAATGATATTTGAACCAATAATACCAGAGTAACATCCTGTAATAAGTAATATAAATAGAAAACCTTCAGTCTTTAACCACCCATATGCACTATCAATTGATGATATATCCATATTGAATGCTTGCAGTAATTCATCAGGAAAGATTTTAATCATTTCATTAAGCATATTAATTTCTTCGTTATTTGCAATTGATGGATAGACTAAATATACTATTAAAAATAAAATAGTTAAACTTAATAACCAAATAACAAAACTTTTTAAGTTAATTTTTATTTCTCTTTTAAACATGATTTCCTCCTATTTGTAATAATGCAAAAAGATATCTTCTAAAGTAGCTTCTTCTATTAATAATTTATTAATTTGATATTTAGCCAAATTTTTAATAAGTTGATCAACGGGCAAATTATTTTTAAATTTAATTGTTTTATTATTTTCATTAATGGTTTGAATTTTCATATCTTTTATTATTTTTGAATTATCATTAGATTCAATTGTTACTAAATTTAAGTTTTTCTTTTGTAATTCTTCGATAGCTTCTACTTTTAAAAGCTCTCCATCTTTAATAATACCTACTCGATCACAAATCCTAGATATTTCACTTAAAATATGAGTAGAATAAAATATTGTCGTGCCTTTAGCTTTTTCTTCTCTTAATAAAGCATTAAACTCTTGTTGCATGATTGGATCAAGTCCACTAGTTGGTTCATCTAAAATCAATAATTTTGGTTCATGCATAAAAGCCAGAACTATTCCTAATTTTTTTAAATTACCTAAAGATAATTCTTCGATATTTTTAGTTTCATCTAGTTTGAACCTTTTAACTAATTCTTTTCTTCTCTTATGAGTATCTTTCACATAATAACTTTCATGATAATCAAGCATTTTTTTTACTGTTAAATCATCATATAAATGTATTTCACTCGGAAGATAACCAATTAACTTTTTCAAAGCAATATTATCTTTTGTTAATTCTTCATTATAAAATAAAACTTGACCACTAGTTTTATTAATAAGGTTCATGATGGCTCTAATGGTAGTTGACTTACCTGCCCCGTTTGGTCCGATAAAACCAAAAATTTCTCCTTCATTAAGTATTAATGACAAATTTTTAACTCCTAAAATTTTCCCGTAATACTTTGTTAAGTTCTTTATTTCAAGTATTTTCTCCACCTAAATTTCTCCAATCTTTATCAAAATTATATCATACTTAACATAAAAAAATTACAGATTACTCTGCAACTTTTAATTCTTTATTTTCTTTATCATAAATATATTTAACCATTTTATAAGTACCGGCATTAGTATCAATAGGAACATCTACATAAAGATACAAGATACCATCTTCAAGAGACGTACTTAACCCTTTTACCGTAATAGTGGCCCAAGGATCGACATTATAATATAAATCTATTTTATTACTATTAACATTTCCTAAAGAGTCAATTACAAAAGCTTTTCCGCCTTCACTAACTACATAATTGTCTTTAAAAATATCTATTGATGAATAGCCTTTACCAATTAATCTTTTATTTGCTTCATCAACAACTGACCATAGATTTCCTTCTTTGACTGCTAATTTACCATACGAACTTATCTTTATATCTTTATATTGAAAATCGATTAATCCTTTACCATTAGTTAAAGCAACAACTCCCAATTTTTTACCAGTTTTGGCTGTTATGTAATTCTTAGGATAAGAATAATTAATTAATTCTTTACCATACAATTTACCTAATTCATCATAAATCAAATCTACTTTTATATTACCATCTAAATCTATTATTCCATGTTTACTAAATGTGTCAGTAGCTTTAAACATTTTAATGTTTTCGACATTGCTACCATTACCATCATAAATATAATCAACACGATTATAGAAATCACTAACTTTTTTATTATTTAATAAATCATACAAGAAAATATTTAATCCTTCTTGTAATAATATTTTTCCTTTATTGAAATAACCAACTATTTCCCCATTGCGAGTATAAATTTCACATGAAGCTTTACATTTATAATTTGTCAATATTTGGCCATCTACTTCTAACTCAACTACATTATCAATAATTTTATAAGAATAATTCTTTTTAGGATCATATTTCACTTCAGTATCAAACGTCTTATAAAATAAAAAACCACCCATGACAATTGCAACAAATATAGCACCTAAAAAAATTTTCATCCATATTTGTTTTTTATATTCTGGTGAATTTTTATATTCCTGATATTTTTCGTCCATATACCTCACCTTTTAATCATTATAACAAAAAAAGTATAATACTTTATACTTATAGTATTATACTTTACATTCAATTTATTATAAATTATTTTTTACAACTTCTGCATCATCAAAATGAATTTTTTCATGACCAATTATTTGATAATCTTCATGTCCTTTACCTAAAATGAGTAAGAAATCTCTTTCAGTTAATAACTTTATACCTTTTTTAATGGCCGCTTCCCTGTCATAGATAACTTTATAATTCGTACTTTTATTATCCTTTATAATATTTTCCATAATCTTTTCTGGGTTTTCAGTGCGAGGATTATCATTGGTGAAAATAACATAATCACTTAAACTAGTGGCAATATTCCCCATTATTGGTCTTTTATTGGGATCTCGGTCTCCTCCACAACCAATAATCGTAATTATTTGATTATGATTTAGTTCTAAATGAGCTTTAATAACTTTTTCAACCGCATCAGGAGTATGAGCATAATCAATAACTGCATAGTTATTTTCTCCTACCTTAATTGTTTCACATCTTCCCTTAGGTGGATAAATATTATCTGTTTCTTTAATAATATCTTCAATTTTAAATCCTAAATTATTCAAAATTGCTAAAGCCATTAAATAATTATAGACGTTGAAGCTACTTATTAAATTGGTCTTAACCTCATATTTCTTTTTTTCGTAAATAAAATTTATTAAAGTAGAATCTTGATAGTAAGTGCTACTTATAATTTTATAATCACCATTTTGACCAATTGTTTTATAATTACCTATTTCAAAGTCTTTACCATACGAATCATCATCATTAACAATCATCATACCGTCAAGAGTTAAATGACTTATAAGTTTTAATTTGGTATTAAGATAATCTTCCATAGTTAAATGAAAATCCAAATGATCTTGAGTTAAATTCGTAAAGGCTCCTACTTTAAATTTTAAACCATTAATTCTTTCTAAAGCTATAGAATGAGAAGATACTTCCATAACAATATATTCCATACCATAATCCTTAGCTTCTAGTAATAATTTATATAAAGTTAAAATATCAGGAGTAGTGTTATTTAAAATCTTGTGAACATTATTATAGAAAAAACCGATAGTACCTAAATAAGCCACTTTTTTATTTAAATTCTTAAGTAACTGATATATTAGAAAACAAGTAGTAGTTTTACCATTGGTACCGGTTACCCCTATTAATTTTAAATCATCAAGTAGAAGGCTATACTCTTCTACTATTTTTTCTTTAAGGTATATTTCCGTATTACTTACTATTTCATAAGGCACTGAAGATTCTATTTCATGTTCTACTATTAATTTAGAAGCACCTTTACTTATAGCATCATTAATAAAGTCATGTCCATCAACAGTATGACCTTTGATAGCAACAAATATTTGTCCTTCTTTTATAAGCCTTGAATCTGTTTCATATTTTATCATATTTACACCTCATTTTAAGTATAGCAAAAATATACAAATAAAGAACAATTTTTTAAAAACTGTTCTTTTGCATAATAATTTCTTCTATTGATATATTTTCGGGAAATAAATAATATTTTTTATAGAAATCTATCAAATGTTCCCTTTCTTCATCCATTATTTTAATTATAATTTCTTTCAATTTTAAAGAATCTCCCAGTTTGATACATTCATAATAGTCATCTTTATAATTATCAAAAATTACTGGTGGAAAAAATCCTTTAATCAAATTGGTACTTAAAATTAAATTACAGATTAATTCATTATTGTGAATAAAAGGATAAACTCTCATAAAATTAACATGACAATAAGTTTCTTTGTCCAAAATACTAAAATCTTTCCATATACCTTGATAGTTATTCATTAAAGCACGAAGTTTTGGGTAAATAAGTAAATGTTTAGGGGGTGTATAAACACTACTTTCCGGAAAATCATAATCTCTTAATCCTTGTTTATTAAATTTAAGATTAATCTTATCAGCAAAATCTAACCAATTATTAAGAGTTAAATTATTATTATTAATAAAAGAAATGAAATATGGAAAAACATCCTCGATATTTAATCTATCTTTTAATAATCTTTTTAAATAATCTTGTATATAAGATTTAAAAAAGATTTTGTCGCGATACAACACTTCTACAATTCTTTGTTTACTTATTTTTTCATTCATATCTTTTTATTCTCCTAATAAATTATAACATGATTTAAAGACTTTTAAATAATTTTTTACCCTTATTAAATAAAAATGAATATAAAAATATACAGGCAATTAACATAATTAAACCAATTATAAAGGAATATAATGTAGCATTGATTTTAACTGTAATTACTAATGGTATTATGGAAGTAGCCATTCCTAGAGCTAAAGTTAAAAAGGATGCCATACTTTGTTTAACAACTTTAATTTCATTCGCCCAATCAAAAATTGGAAAATATAAATTAATTATTAGTCCTAGACCAGCAATAAAAATAGCAAATACTATAGGGGTAAATAATAATACTAAAAAATTTAGAAAAGATAAATGTAGTCCAATCGTTAAGACAACCGCACTAATTAAAATAGTGGGAATTATTATTGTTAAATTAACCATAATTTTGGCAATAAATATTTTAATTATTTCTACAGGTAAACTTTTCAGAATCCATAAATTTTTACCTTCCATGGAAATACTTGATTGAGTCGTACAAGATAATGAAGCAAAAACCCCAAACATTAATGGCCCTTTTGTCATAAAAATTTGAGATATATTTGGGACATCTAAGATAGCATCTAGTTTTTCCCCACCTACTACAAATAACAAAATAATAGCTACTATGAGTAATAAAGATCCAATAGCCGTATTTAAAACATATATAGAACTGGAAACGTATCTCTTAAGCTCTTTTTTATATAAAGACATTAACGGACTACTAGTTTTGATTAATTGATCTTTATATACTTTATTAATGGTTACTGCATTTAACTTACTGTTAATATTATCAAAATATTTTTCAATTATAAATTCAAACAATTCAAATATTCCTAAAGAAATGCCAATAAATAATAACAAATGAATTATACTATTATTTTGGATAATCTCAGAATAAATTTGGGAAAGCGGATAAATACTATTTAGTTTGTTAACAAGCGATTCACTTGACATTGCTAAATCTAAAGCGTTCATATTTTGAGATTTAAATGAGAAATAATAGATAACAAATACAAATCCCAAATTAATTAAGATATTACCTAAATTTTTATATTTAAATCTAGCAGCAATTGCTGTAAAAATACTGCCAATTATTCCTCCTATGACAGTAGGAACCAAAGGTATAAATATAACAGAAATGAAAAAATAAAAATGAAAATATAATGATGGACTAGTATTTAAAACATAAGCCACATAAGCTGGAAGCATAAAAAATAATAAAAAAATTAAATTAGCAAAATATAAAATAAATATTTTACTTGCAATAATTGTGGATTTTTTAATGGGTAAACTTAAAAGAAATGAATAATCTTTAGCATTAAATATTGTTTTATTTACTTTAATAATTGTTTTAAATATCAAATAAATACTTGATAGGGCCATCATCGCTACCAAAAGTATATATTCTATCTCTAATAATTTTAATCCTTTTAAAGTAAATGATGCGCCATAATAAATATAATAAGCTAGAAATCCAAAAGCAAATATATATAGTAAAGTCATTGAAGCTACTTTTTGATATTCTTTTTTACTTTTGATATTTAATAGTTTATTAATATCAAAAATAGTTCGAAGATAAATTTTAATTAATTTACTTAATATTTTCATCTTGTAACTCCATAAAAATATCTTCTAATGATTTATCTTTTAATACTTTACTCATTTCACCAGTTACAACTAATTTTCCATTTTTAATGATTGCTACTTTATTACATAATTTTTCTGCTACTTCTAAAACATGCGTAGAAAAGAAAATAGCAGTGCCGTTTTTAGTAAGATCTTTCATAACATCTTTTAATTTTTTTGCTGAAACCGGATCTAATCCAACAAAAGGTTCATCTAAAATTAAATATTTAGGATCATGAATTAAAGCTCCAATAATAGCTAGTTTTTGTTTCATACCATGCGAATAAGACGAAATAGGATTGGCCAAATATTCTTTTAATTCAAACATTTCAGCATATTTATTAATTTTTTCTATTCTTGAACTATCAAGTTCATAAACATCGGCAATAAAATTTAAATATTCTATTCCCTTTAGAAATTCATAAAGATCTGGATTATCGGGAATATAAGCTAGTTTCTTCTTACAATCTATCGGATGATCTTTAATAGATACTTTATCATATAAAATATCTCCAGAATCAAATTCTGAGATATCTGTCATACATTTTATACAGGTTGTTTTGCCTGCTCCATTATGTCCAACAAAAGCAAAAATATCTCCAGAAGCAATCTTTAAAGATAAATCATCTAAAGCTATCTTTTTACCATATTTTTTTGTTACATTTTTAATTTCTATCATATTAGACCCTCTTTTCATTATTATTATAATATTTTAAACATAGTTTGTAAATGTTAGTAATGAAGTATATTTAATAAAACATAGGCCATGATAGTAAGGGAGGATGAATATGGAAAAAGTACCAAATATGATTTCAACTAAAGATTTATCTTACATCTCAGATATGTTTAACTGGCATTTAGTAGCTGCTCAAAAATTTGAACATTATTTAGAACATGTAGAAGATGAAACATGTACTAAAAAACTAAATGATTTATGCGATATGCATCGGCAAATCTGTATTAATTTGTTAGATTTGATAGAAAGTGGTAAGAGCTAATGGATGATAAATTTATAATGATGGATGCACTCCTTACTGAAAAAAATTTAGTAAATAATACAGCCATTGCCTTAAATGAAGCTTCTTGTGATAATATTTATAAAGCCTATTATGATATTTTCGATAAAATAAGTCAGGAAGCTAAAGAACTGTTCACTTTATGTTACAATAACAATTGGTATCAATTAGAAGAAGCACCTACTACCAAAATGACCAAAGAATATGAAAAATTAAGTCAAGAATTAAAAAACTAAGTTGCAAACAACTTAGTTTTTTTATATAATGAAATGGAGATGGGCGATTAGCTCAGGTGGTTAGAGTGCTACGTTGACATCGTAGAGGTCATTGGTTCAAGTCCAATATCGCCCACCATTTTATAAAGAAAAGCCTTTGTTTAAAAGGCTTTTTATATTTAATAGCTTTTTTTAACAATATTTTT
>CAYQDO010000016.1:17836-20803 GCA_964416365.1 uncultured Muribaculaceae bacterium
ATAAAATAATATATGAAAAATAATATTATTGAAACAATTGGTAATACGCCTTTGGTTAAAATTAATAAGTTAACTAATAAACCACAGGTGTTGTGCTATGCTAAAATTGAAGGATTCAATCCCACGGGCAGTATTAAAGATCGAATTGCCTTAAAAATGATAAATCAAGCTGAAGAAGAAGGTATTTTAACTATAGATAAAACTATTATTGAAGCCACTTCTGGTAACACGGGAATAGGTCTTGCTATGATAGGCGCAGTACGTGGATACAAAGTTACTATTGTAATGAGCGAAGCAGTCTCAATTGAAAGACAAAAGATGATTAAAGCATTCGGGGCAAATATAATATTAACAGATAAAAATCAAGGAACTGATGGAGCAATTCTTAAAGTAAAAGAAATAATAACCAATGACCCAGATAAATATTTTAATCCTAATCAATTTTCCAATGTATATAACAAATTAGCTCACTATGAAAGTACAGCTATAGAAATATGGGAGCAATCAGAAGGTAAAATAACTCATTTGGTTTCCAGTCTTGGAACTTCAGGTACAATCATGGGTATTGGTAAAAAACTAAAAGAATTGAATCCTAAAATCAAAATAATTGAAGCTCATCCCGTCAAAGGACATTACATTCAAGGTTTGAAAAATATGGAAGAAGCCATTGTTCCAGAAATATATGATAAGTCACTGATCGATGAAAGTATTATGATTGAAAGTGAAGAAGCTTTTGAAATGGCCAGACAAATAATCCAGCAAGAAGGCATTTTTGTAGGTATGAGCAGTGGTGCAGCTATGCTAGCTGCCAAAAGAATAATTGAAGATTTAAATGAAGGTTTGGTAGTTATTATATTCCCAGATCGTGGAGAAAAATATTTAAGTACTGATTTATTTAAAAACATATAAAAAATAGTTTTTCACAAAACTATTTTTTTAACATTTTTCTCCTGCCCCAATTATAGTGCTTTCATCAAGCTTTTCTTCTGCAATATTAGCCTCATCATCATTAACCGTTATTGTATATTTATATGCGCCAGGGTCTGATTTTTCTGTATCGCATACATAATCTAAATAATACATTTTATTTCCATCAATATAAAATCTACGATTATAATTTCCTTCAAAATAAGGTACATTTAATGATTCCTCTTGAAAAGTAAATTCTGTATTAGTATTGCCATTACTTTGAAACAATACTTTACCATTATCATTAACAAGAGTGGGATTAATGATTGTATAATCTGATTCTATTATGGCAAGCACTAAATATTCTTTGTCTATTCCTTTTAATATTAATAAATTGTCTTTATTTAATGGAAAAGAATATTTATTATTCCCTTGGGAATTAGTAAGAATTTCTTTGATCTCATTAAAATTTTTGGTATTTTCATTACCTAAGTAAATAGTTTTATCATCTAAATATACGTTTACATAAACACGATAATAATAATCGAAGTTAGGTCTTTCATTATCTGCTTCATAATAATATTTATAAGTAATCTTATGATTGTTATTATTTAATTTATAATCAAAATCTTCAAAAAAAATCAGGTTTTTTTCGTTTACTTTATTCTCCCTAAAAAATTCATTATATACCAGATATCCACTTAAACCCATGACTAATACTGATAAAACTATTATTAAGATTGTTAAGCTTTTACTATTTTTTACTACCATATTTATCAACTACTTTCTTAGTTTTATTTGATATTACTTAAACCTATGAAATATAATTATTTGTTTAAATTTCGAAATACATCAAAGTTATTTTGGGATTGTTCTTTAATAGTCTTCTTAATATCTTCATTCAGTGATTCGTTATAGCCTATAAAAGATTCTTCACCAATTACTAAGAACGGAACACCATTTGGTTCTTTGCCTAATTCTTCTGCTACTTTATCCATTAACTCTGAATTTTCATCGTTGTACCAAACTTCAAATTTATATAAATTATATAAAACTTTATATTCTTTTTCGATATTATTTAAAAATTCTGTCAATTTTTCACAATGAGGACATCCGTCTCCCCAAAATAGATATATGTTGACTTTTTCTTCATCATAAACAATTTCTTTTATTTTAGTTTCACTTGTCGGCTTATTTTTTTCAGCATTTTTATAAGCAAGTACACCAATACCTCCAACAAAACCAACTATTAATAATGTTACTAAAATTATAATTAATTTTTGTTTCATTTTACCTCCTATTAGACTATTACTTGCATAACAATCCTTAGATTTATTATATCATTTATAAAATAGATAATATATAAAAAAAACAACCTTAGTTGTTTCTTATTTGATGGACTGATACAAAAATATAATTGTTATCATTTTTCATAAAAGTATATTTATATTGATCTAACTTATCGTAATTTGTTTCTAAATCATTCTCTTCACATACAAAATCTTTACTACTATAGATAAGTCTTGTTTCGTTATCTTGAGCTAATCTAATAAAATAATTAGCTGTTTTAATTTCAATTTTGTTATTATCTTGTTTATATTCTAATACTTTATATTCGCCAGTCTCATCACATCCCCCACAATCTAAACTAGTCATTAAATAATTATCATTGTCATATTCTATTTTTAATAGTGAAGTTTCAACTGGAATTGTTATATCTGGAACAGAAGTTCCAAATATTTTGTTAGAAGCACTACTAAATTTAGAGTTATCTATCTTTATTTGTTTTCCACAAATCATATCATCACTGATTTCATCATCTTGATATATATAATTAAAAATCAGCTTTCCTTTTTCTTCAGTAGTCATATTATCAAATGTAATGGTTTCTCTATCGTCAAAATTCCAATTTATATAAGCACTACAAGTATCTATACTTTTAAAGACTTTTAATATATTGCTAGCTTTTTCTTCATTATCGGTTGATACTTTTTCGCCAGCTTTAGTAATCGTTGTTGGTGTATTGATAGAATCTTCTTTGTTAAGCATTTTATCCCA
>CAYQDO010000017.1:0-20132 GCA_964416365.1 uncultured Muribaculaceae bacterium
ATTTTCTATAACTTCTTTTTCACTATTAAAAAGATATCCAATTGGTGATATTCTCATCATTGCTCCATTACCTTTACTATCGTTTTTTCCAATCCCTTTTGCCCATTTAATAGTTCCTGGAGAAAATGATGTTTTAAAATACGGCTTAAAATTAGGTTGATAATCTATATTTTGTAAAATATATTCTTTTAACGTATTTCCATAATCTTTATAATTTATTATAGCATCCGTTATTGCAATAGTTTCAATCGTATCATCACTATAAAAAGAATTTGGTAATATCAGTTTTGTTGGATTTATACTTTTGATACATTTTAGTTGATTATATTCATAAGTGCTTCCTGCTTTATCACCATATATTGCCCCTAACATGAAATCACCTCTTAATTTATTGTAATTATATCACATTATTCATGCTCTCTTTCCTATGGATTGCACGTTCCAATCTTATATCCATTTTTATTAAGCCTTATCTCAATGCTTCCATCTAAATCTGTTCTATAAACTTTACTATCTTTTAAAATATCTAATACGCTATCTTTCGGATGACCATATCTATTATTTTTACCCACACTAATTAATGAATATTTAGGACTAATACTATTTACAAAATATTCACTATTACCGGTATTTGACCCATGATGCCCTACTTTAAGAAAATCTATATTTGTTAAATAATACTTTTTTAATATACCTTTTTCTTTTTGTATTCCTGCATCACCCATAAATAAGAATTTAATATCTTTATAATTAAAATAAATTACATTGGAATTATCATTTTCATTATTATATTCTTTGGTATTTAGAAATTGAAGTTTATATTTATCCATATTCAATTCTTTAATGCATAAATAATATTCTATATTCTTCTTATCTAAAATTTTAATTAATTCTTTTTCTAGATCATTATAGGTACCACAATTAAATATGATTTTTTCTACTTTAAAATTGTTAACTATGTTAATAGCATCACCCATGTGATCATAGTCTCCATGAGTCAATATCAAATAATTTAATTTAGTGATACCTAAACTTTTTAAAAAAATTACCGTTTGATTACTTATTTGATAATTAGGTAAGCCACCTGTATCAATTAAAATACTTTCTTTGCGATTATAAATAAGGGTACTATCACCTTGTCCTACATCTAAAAAATAAATATGAAAATTATTATTAAATAAAAGTGATAATTTAAAACTTATTAACAAAAAGATAGCTATACACAAATATTTTTTTTGATAAGAATACACATACATAATAATTAATAAATAATAAATAAAAAAGAAAAAAAGACTCACTTTAGGAATAATAAGATTAAGATAAGATATATTACTTAAAATATTATTAATAAATTCTAGTAGTATAAGATTAAGATAAAATATTGGTTCAAAGAAATGAAAAACAGATGTTAGAATTGCTAAAGGATAAATAATAAAGGTAATAAATGGACCTAAAATAAGATTATTGATGGGTGTTAATAGATTAATCTCATAAAAATTGATTAAAGTTATTGGCAGACTAAATAAAAAAGCTATAAAACTAGAATATAATAAGTTCTTGAAATAAGATTTTTGCTTTTTCAAACTAATTATTAATCCATAAGTGGTAATAACTGAATATTGAAATCCTAAATCATGAATAATTAAAGGATTAATAATTATTAGAATAAATACTGTTAAAAATAAAATGTTTTTGGTACTGATACCAAAATCATATATTTTATTAATGGCTAACAAAATAAAAAATATTAAACTTCGATAGACACTATATGTAGTATTAATTATTAAACAAAACATTATTAAAAATAAAATAATGATAATATATTTAAAGACTTCTTTTATTCTAGTTTTTTTTAAAATAAAAAATAAAAAGGCTGAAAGCAAATTTAGATGCATGCCACTTATCGCAAATAAGTGGATAACTCCATTTTTTTGATAATTTTGATAGATATCATCATCTAAATTCTTTAAATCTCCTAAAATCAAAGCTTTTAAATAAGGACTTGTTTCTTGATAATTATCAAATTTTTGATTTAAGTAATTTTTAATTGTCCAAATGAAACTATTATTTTTATTTAATATTATTATTTTGTCTATTTTCATCAAATAATAAATATGATGATTATATAAATATTTACGGTAATTAAAAGTATTAGGAATCGTATTATTTGATGGTAAATATAACAATCCCACTACTTTAATTTTCATACCTAATTCAAGATTTAAATTATCTTTAGCATAATAATATCCGATAACTTTCTCTTTACTTTTTATTTCAAGTTTATATTTGTTTGCTTCAATATTTATTTTGGTAATAACACCTATTATTTCTTTATCATCCGCATCATACTTGCTTTGGTATTTTATTAAATAAGCATAAATTAAAGAAAAAGATAAAGCTAATCCTATTAATATATAATAAAGAGTATTATACTTTAATAAAATCTTTAATCTTTGCAAATATTTTTTCCCCAATTCCTTCTATGTTTAATAAATCATAAATATTTTGAAAAGGATTGTCAAGACGATAATCAATAATTTTATCAGCTGTCTTCTCACCTATTCCACTTAATGTCATTAATTCTTCTTTAGAAGCTATATTTATGTTTACAATCTTGATAATTGTTGTATAAGGTATGGTTGTCGTAATATTAGTAGTTGTTGTCATCATAGACGTTGTTACGATAGTAGTTGGGGTTGTTTTTTTGACGCATGTAACTTTAGGGCAATTGCATTTACATTTTTTAGGTTTATCATTGATACTCGGAATATATATTACCATTTCATCATTAACTTTCTTACTTAAATTAAGATAAGAAACATTAGCATCTTTTTTTAATCCCCCTGCCAAGTTAACTATTTCATAAATATTGTTATTATTAACTGAATAAATGCCGGGATTTTTTACTGCCCCTTTTATATCACAAAACATTATATTTAAAATTAAAAATAAATTAATCATATGGTAACATCATCCTTGATGTTATCAAAAAGTGACTGGCCAATTCCTGGGACATTTAAGAGTTCTTCAATATCATTAAATAATCCCTTTTCTTCTCGATAAGTAATAATTGCTTTAGCTTTAGATTCTCCAATACCATTTAATTTTAATAAATCTTCTAAATTAGCAGAATTTATATTAATTTTTTCATTTTCTTGGGGAAAACAATTATTTACCTCAATAGTCTGACAATTACATTTAGTATTACAGTTAATACTTTTTGTTCCTTTATTAACTTCATCTTTAGTAAAAACATAAACGACCATTTCGCTTGTTAGTTTCTGGCTTAAATTAATATTACTGGTATCGGCATTTTTAGTTAATCCTCCCGCTTTTTCAATAGCATGTAATACTCTATCACCACTTACGAATTCGTACACACCCGGCTTTTTTACAGCACCTTTGACATCAACATAAAAATTTGTAATTATTTCATTTACTACTTCTGGTACAGCGATATTATCCTCTTCTTCTGGAAAATAAAAAAAGCTAAGCGAAGTAAAAATAACTACTAGTAAAAAAGCTCCAATAATAAAGTATAAATATTTATTTTTCAATAAAAAACCTCCTATTAATATAGCTTATAATAAGAGGTCTTATTTCCTTTTATACTACTTAATTTTTGGGTTTCAAAATATGAATAGCTGTAATACATTTATTAAATTTTTCTAGTACTTTTTTAGCTGTCTCAGTATTTAATTTACGATATTCATAAGTAATATCCGTAATACATTTATCATAATTGATAATATCTTCTTGAATATCATTATTCACTGTTTCAATATCATCAAAACTCATTATTAAGTTACTAATTGAACTTTTTATTTTTCGAGCTATCTCTTCTTCTGTAATTAACATGTTTTGTAAAGTATCTTTCACTCTCTTAATAAAATAATCAGGATACTCAGTTGCTACCATAATAGCCTGGACCAGATATTCATCAGTCATTATTAAATATGTACTGATTGAATTGGTAATAATGCCTCCCCCTAATAGTTCTTCTTTTAGAAAAGATGTTGATCCAAAATTAATTCTTATAATTAGATTAATATATAAACGTAGTTCTAAATCGGTAAGTTTTAATGCCTTAAAATTACTTTTAGGAATTTTTAAACATACTGTAACTTTATCTTTATCTATCGGCATTTCTTTTTCAACATATTCATTCTTGACTTTAAATGGTTCTTTAACTTCTTTTAAAACTGGTTTTACATATTCTGTAAATTCCATCTCTTTCATGGTATCAATAATTATAGCCACTGCTTCTTCCGGTTTAAAATTACCAGTAATAATTAAAAACATATTTTCCGGATGATAAAATGCTTCATAAGCTATATTTAAATCTTCAGGAGTCATTTTCTTAATATCCAAAACTGTTCCACTTATTAAAAATTGTCTTTCATCTTTAACAAAAACATTTCTCAATAAACCATAAACAATTTCCGAAGCGGGATTATCACTTATCATTTTTATTTCTTCGGTTATAATCCCTTTTTCCCCATTTACTAATTCCTTCGTAAAATACGGGGTATAAACAAATTTTAATAAATAAGATAAATTTTCTTTAAATTTATGATTAGCGTATACTTCGTAACAAGTGACATCATAAGATGTAAAGGCATTAACGCTCGAACCTATTTGACTGAAATAATCATGAGCACTGCTCCCATCTGGCATATTAAAAAGTAAATGCTCTAGGAAATGAGCAGTACCCTTAGGTAAATTACAATTCTTTCCTTTAAATTTAAAATTGGTATTAATTGAACCGAATTTAGTATTTAAAGTCACATAAAAATTTTTAACTTTATTATTAGGCACCATCAAAATTTTTAACCCATTATCAAGTACCTCAGTATATAAAATTTCTCCAGTATTTTTAATTTTAGTTCTTTCCATTATCTTCACCACCTACTAAGGAAAATACAGTACTTATTGATACTTTTTTACTTAAATTATATATATCTTCAATCGTAACTTTTTTGAAATTTTCCGCTCTTTTTTCAAAATCATCTAAGTCACTCTCGTTTTGATAGAAATAATTATCGACTATTTTACCGATATTATCCATATTCATATTTAAAGCGGAAATAATTGATTCTTTTGCCTGATTTAATTCCTCTTTACTAATATTATTAGTCATATCTTTAATCGCTTGTTTAATTAATTTAATAGCCTTGTCTTCGGCATTGATATCGACGGCAGTGGATATCAAAATTAATCCATCATACTTTTGATACATGGAATTAACATTATAGCACAAAGAATTATCTACTCTTAATCGGCAATATAATTTAGTTTCTAAAGATCCGCCACCTAAAATTAAATTATATAAGTGAGCTACATATTTCTTCTCAAAATCAGTTAATTTATTTAAATGTAAAATAGTAACAAGATTGGTTTGAATGTAGATAAATTTTTCTTTTTTAACAAATGGTTTACGTTTGTTGTTCTCTACATAAAAATCAAATACATGATTTTTAATTATCTTAAATTTTGCATATTCATTTATTATTTTAGATACTTCATCCATATCAAGATTACCTATAATATAAATATCTAGATAATCATTTTTTAAAACTTCTTCGTAATATTTATACAATGAAGAAGGTGTTATCTTTTCTAAATCTTCAAGAGAACCTACATTACTATAACTTGATGAAGTATCACCTAAAGTTTCTATAGCCTTCATTATGGCATATTTCTTAGGACTTTCTTTAATAGATTTTATATCCCCTTCTGATCTTTTTTTAGTTATTTCTACAAGTTTACTATTAAATTCCTGATTAGTAACTAAAGGATTAAAAAGCATATCAAAAGGTAACTTTAATATGTCTTCTAAAACGTTTTTATCGGTATATTTAGGATTAATAAAATCTAAACAAATATTAGTTAAAATAGCATTACCTACTTTACTGGTAACACTATAAATATTGGTATTATATAAATCTTCTAATTTCAAGGTTAACAATCTTCTAGTAGGATATTCTTTGCTTGCTTCAGTAAGTATATCAAAAAGAACATTTCTTTTTGTTATATCTTCTTTGACAACATTATTATGAAAAATTATTTCCATGTGGCACAATTTAAATTTATCTGTTTTAATTGTATGGAGTGTATATGCCCCGTGTTTTTCTGCTTTGTAAACCATAGTCCACCTCATTTACTAGTATATGTCAAACACCTTTTTTTATAATGTCATTATAACATATTCTCTGCTATAATTCTTATAAGAGGTGTTAGAAATGAACCCAATTCACATTAATAGTCGTAAAGAAAATATAGCTGAACTTGTACTACTTCCTGGTGATCCATTAAGAGCAAAATATATAGCTGAAAATTTTTTAGACGATATAAAGTTAGTTAATGATGTTAGAAATATGTTAGGATACACTGGATACTATAAGGGAAAAAGAATAACTGTCATAGGTAGTGGTATGGGTATTCCTTCAGTGGCTATTTATGCTCATGAATTATATTATTTCTATGATGTAAAAAAGATAATCCGAATTGGGACAGCCGGAGCTTTTAGTCCAGAAACTAAAGTAAAAGATATTATTTTAGGCACTAAAGCTTGTTCCCATTCTAATTTTGGATATGCTTATCGTAAGACTAATACGCCGATGGTAGAATCAACAGAAGATTTAAATAATAAAATCATCGCAACTAGTAAAGAATTAAATATTCCAATAAAACCCGGAGTTATTTATACAGCAGAAGTATTTGATGTTTATAAAAACATTGATCACTTAAAACAAACGATTCCAGAAGATATTAAACCCTTAGCTAGTGAAATGGAAGCTTTCGGCCTATTTCATGTAGCTTTAGATGATAAAAAAGAAGCGGCTTGTATCGTCTCAGTCAGCGATAGCGTATTTGATAAAAATGTTGACTTAACCCCAGAAGAAAGACAAAATTCATTAAATGAAATGATAATCTTAGCTTTAGAAAGCATCATTAAATAAAATCTCAAAGGTAAACAAACCTAAAAAATCATCATTAATGTGATGATTTTTTCATACAAAAAGATGTAATAAATTACACCTTTTATGAACAACCCCAGTTAGTCCTAGCAGTAGTTAAACTTGCTAAAGCTGTAGCATTTAAATTAGTTATGGCATCACATGCTGAGTGACTTAAGTTACCTGTATCCCAAGAGCTTATATCCCCAACACTCCATGTGGTAGCGTTATATCCAGCTTGTCTAAACATCCAAGACATAGTTGTGACATTGGAAGTGTCCCAAGAGCTTAAATCTAATATAAAAGTCCCTGCGCTGTAGCCTGCATAATCAAACATATTAGACATATATATGACATTAGATGTATCCCAAGAGCTTATATCGCCTATACTCCAAGTAGTAGCAGAATACCCTGCTCGTGCAAACATACTTCCCATATCGGTCACTCTTGAGGTGTTCCAGTTACTCACATTTAAAACAAATGTAGATGAATTCTTTCCAAAATCTGTAAACATATAATCCATTTGGGTTACTTTTGATGTATCCCAGCTATCTAAATTTAATTCTACTATATCTGCATTATAGCCGGCCTGATAAAACATTCTGTTCATATTGGTTACTTTAGAGTGATTCCAACCACTTAAATCTAATTCAAAAACATCAGCACTATAGCCTGCACAATCAAACATATTAGTCATTTTTGTGACATTTGATACATCCCAATTACCAATATTACCAATATTCCATGTTGTCGCAAATCTTCCAGCACTACTAAACATGCTCGTCATGTCGATAACATTGGAGGTAACCCAGTTACTTAAATTCCCTATACTCCAAGTTGGAGCATAACCCCCAATTGCACCAAACATCCTACTCATATTAATAACATTTGAGGTGTTCCAACCACTTAAACCAATCAAAGAAAATGTATTTGATAAAAATCCTGCACTTTCAAGCATATTCGACATAGATACTACTTTAGAAGTATTCCAGTTACTTAAATTTAATTCAAAAGTCTGTGAACTATGCCCCGCACTATCAAACATTCTGGACATATTGGTGACATTTGAAGTGTCCCAATCACTTAAGTCCAAATTATAAATTTCGGCTTTTTGACCTCGCTCTATGAAATTTACATAATCAAGCCAACGCTCCATTGCAAACATGCCTGACATGTCTGTAACGCTTGTTGTGTCCCAATCATTTAACCCATTTAATGACCAACTTGTTGCACTCCATCCAGCATTATAAAACATCGATGACATATTGGTTACTTTTGAGGTGTCCCAATTAGTCAAATCTAATTCGAAAGTATCAGCATTGTATCCAGTAGATTGAAACATGTAAGACATTGTTTTGGTATCACTTGTTATCAAATCTCCTAATAATGATGAAAGATTATTTAGCCCCGCAAATAAATAATCACTATGAATTGGAGCTTTTACTCCACCATTCTGACCAATAGTTATTTTGTATAGCCCTTCGGTAATACCAGTTTCATACCATAACATAATTGAAGCATTTTGTTTTTCTGAGACATCAAATGAACCAAGTACTTCAGCGGGAACTATATTTGTTTCAACAAATTCGATACTTTCTATGGCATTTTTTAATATCGTTGTATTTAAAAAGGTGGTTTGAACTTGTAATTCAGCCCAAAGCGAATCTGATAAACTTTTATAGTAGTTTTTTATATTTTGTAATTCAGTTTTCTCACTTTGACTTAGCAACTTCTGATTGTTATTATATTCTTCTTCTAATCTATCTGAAAAATATTTATACATATTAGCATTACTTATTTTTTCATTTTGATCCAGTGAACTTATTAAAAGTTCTCCTTCTAAAATGTAGTCTTCAATTTTTATGTGAGCTTTGAAACTTTTTTCTTGATCTTCATTCTGATTAAATCTTTGACTAGGAAAATATATTTCTAAATCGTAACTATGAACTTTAGTTCCAACCGTTGGTGAATCAAATGTCCCATAACCAAATAATGTTTCACTTGCCCCAGTTTTTAGTCCTATTAATTCTTCATTACCTTCTATGATAGTACCACTAGCATCAGTATTTTCACTTATGAGTTTATACTGTATGGCATAATTGCTAAAAGTATTTTCTTCTACTACTAAATATAGGGAATATCCCATATCAAGTTCAGTGGTATTATTACCAGTTATGGTAAATGTTTTAGTTCTTATAGGATTATCATCGGGAATAATATTTGACACATTGATGCTGTTTCCCCCATCTAGATGTATTGTCATTTTACCACCGGTTACTGTGATAGTTGTTCCTTCTTCACCATTAATCGTAGCAGTAAAATAAGCAAATGATATGCCTATTGTTATTAAAAAGATAATAGCTATTATTAGTATTAATTGTTTGTAATTAATATTTTTCACTTGTAAAATCACCCTTTGATTTTATTTCTATTCTCTATATTAAATTATATCATTTTATTAAATTTTATACTAGATATTTTTAATAAAAAAAATTATTATATAATAATAAATTAGTACAAAAAAAAGACTTGATTATACTAATTCAAGTCTTACTTCTAAAGCGTCATCGCCTTTACGTTCTTTTAATTTAATGATTCTTGTATATCCGCCAGCACGATTTTCATATTTAGGTGCAAGTTCATTAAAAATTTTACTAACTAGTTCTTTATCATTATGTAAGAAGGCTAAAGCTCTTCTTCTAGCTCCTAAAGATCCGTCTTTACCATAAGTAATCATCTTTTCTACGAATTTTCTTACTTCTTTAGCTCTTGCTTCAGTAGTAACAACATAGCCATAATTAATTACGTCTTTGGTAAGTCCAGCTAATATACTTCTTCTAATACGTGTTTCTCTACCTAATTTACGATATAACATATTCACTTACCTCTCTTCTATTCACGGAACTTTAGTTCCATTTCTTTTACTTTATCAAGTACTTCTTTTAAAGATTTTTTACCTAAATTACGAATTTTAGTAACTTCAATCTCTCTTTTATCAATTAAATCTTGCACAGTATGAATACCTGCTCTTTTTAAACAGTTATAAGCTCTTACTGAAAATTCAATTTCTTCAATTGGAGTTTCTAGTGTCTTAGTAATACTATCAACTTTCTTCTCTGCAATTATACCTGTAATATCAGCAATATTATTTAAATCTACTACAATTTGTAAATGTTCAATTAAAATTCTTGCCGCTAAAGCCATTGCTTCTTCAGGAGATAATGCTCCATTTGTATAAACTTCTAAAATCAATTTGTCATAGTTTTCATTATGACCAACACGAGCATCTAATCTTTCATAGCTTACTCTTTGAATTGGAGAATATAGTGAATCAATTGGAATAATTCCTTGAACTGCATCACCTAATAATTTTTTATTATCATGAGCATCAACATAACCACGACCGTTACCAACAGTCATTTCCATATTAATACTTCCACCTTTAGCAAGATTACAAATAACTAAGTCAGGATTAATAATTTCAATATCAGGATCTCTTTCGATATCACCAGCAGTTACAGGACCTTCTTTAGAGGCAGATAATCTGACAACTTTCTTTTCTGTGCTATGATTTTTAATAACAATATTTTTAAGATTTAAAACGATTGTGGTTACATCTTCGATAACTCCATCAATTTTTTGGAATTCATGAAGAACACCATCAATCTTAACGCTAGTAATAGCAGATCCTGGCATCGAAGATAACATAACTCTTCTTAATGCATTACCAATTGTTGTACCAAAACCTCTTTCTAAAGGTTCTAATTCAAATTTTCCATAATTATTTTTTTCAAGATATTCAGTAATTTTATATTCTGGTTTTTCAAAAGTCATTTAATAATCCCTCCCTTAATTTCTTGGACGTTTTGGCGGTCTACATCCGTTATGTGGAACAGCTGTTTCATCATTGATAGCTGTTATTTCTAATCCAGCAGTTTGTAGTCCTCTTATTGCATTTTCACGACCGCTGCCAATACCTTTAACGAATACTTCTACTCTTTTAACACCTGACTCCAGTGCAGTTCTAGCCGCTTCTTCAGCAGCAAGCCCAGCAGCAAACGGAGTTTTCTTTTTAGAACCCTTATAACCAATAGATCCAGATGATGCCCAGCTTACGATATTACCTTTTGCATCAGTAATTGAAACTATTGTATTATTATAAGTTGCATGAATATGTGCTTGTCCTTCAGGAATGTTCTTTTTAACTTTTCTTTTTCTTCTATTATAAGCCATTACTTACCCTCCTATTTACTTATTTTTTTCTTATTTGCTACTACTTTGCCACGGCCTTTACGAGTACGAGCATTGCGACTAGTTTTTTGTCCACGAACAGGTAGACCTTTCTTATGTCTTACTCCTTGGTAGCAGTTAATTTCCATTTTAGTTTTAATACTCATTTGGATTTCGCGTCTTAAATCACCTTCTGTAAGATGTTTATCAACTTCTTTACGAAGTGCAGCCTCATCTTCAGCAGTTAAATCATATATTTTTTTGTTTGGATCAACTTTAGCATCAGAGCAAATTTGTTCTGCTAAAGAGCGACCAATACCGAAAATATATGTAAGACCGATAACTGTACTTTTATCTTTTGGTAATTCAACGTTTTTAATACGAGCCATATTTTATCCTCCTAACCTTGTCTTTGTTTGTGTTTAGGGTTATCACAAATAACCATGATTTTTCCTTTTCTTCTAATAATACGACACTTAGCACAAATTTTCTTTACTGATGGTCTAACTTTCATAATATTCCTCCTAATTTATTTTCTGTATACGATGCGCCCACGTGTTAAATCTTGCGGTGAAAACTCTACAGTAACTCTATCGCCTGGTAAGATGCGAATATTATGTATTCGAATTTTACCAGAAACGTGAGCTGTCACTGTAAAGCCATTTTCTAATTCCACTTTATATACGTCTTTGACAACGTCTATAACTTTGCCATCGACTGTAATAGGTGTTTCCTTAGCCACTTTTTCACTCTCCTGTTAATATTTCATATCCCTCATCGGTAACGATAACTGTATGCTCAAAATGAGCACTATTTTTATGATCTCTAGTCAAGATTGTCCAGTTATCACTAGAAAAACGAATATGTCTTGATCCGGCATTAATCATTGGTTCAACCGCAATGACCATACCAGTTTTTAATATCATTCCGGTGTTGTATTTACCATAATTAGGTACATCCGGATCTTCATGTAAATGCTTTCCTACACCATGACCAACTAGTTCTCTTACAACACTATAATTGTGTTTTTTGGCATGGCTATTAATCTTCGCTCCGATATTTCCGAGATGAGCACCATTTTTTATTTCTGATAAACCTAAATACAACATTTTTTCGGTATGATGAATTAATCTTTCACTAGTTTTAGATATATTTCCAACGGGATGAGTACGAGCTGCGTCAGAATGATATCCGTCATTGCAGACTCCGATATCAATCGAAACAATGTCTCCTTCTTTTAAAACCCTATCTCCGGGAATACCATGAACAATTTCATCATTCACACTAGTGCAAATACTCGCTGGGAATCCTTCATAGTTTAAGAATGAAGGATTTCCGCCTTGATTTCTGATAAATTTTTCTGCTTCATCATCTAAGTATTTGGTTGTAACTCCGGGAGCTATTAATGTTTTTAAATATTCATGAGTTAAATAATTAATATGCCCCGCAGCTTTCATTTTTTCAATTTCTTCTTTAGTCTTGATCATTACTTAATTACAGTCTCTATTTCTTCTAATGTTATATTAGGGTCAATAGGATTATGAATAACATACAACATTCCTTTATCTTGATAGTAATCTAGAAGTGGGGAAGTATTCTCAACATATGTTTGGTAACGTTTACGGAATGTTTCTTCTGTATCATCATCACGACTAATTAAATCTGAGTTACAATCGTCACATTTACCTTCTATTTTAGGTCTAGTTGCTTCATTATATTTATGATATGAACGATTACATTTTGGGCAGCTTAATCTACCTGTAGCTCTTCTTGTAGCTTCATCTTCAGGAACATCCAAATAGATAGCAGTACATTCTCCTTTATTTAATTTCTTTAGAAGATTTTCTAAAATATCTGCTTGAGCCATATTTCTAGGATAACCATCGAAAATATATGGTTCACTTACTGTAGATAATTTGTTTTCTAGTAGTCTAGTTACGACTTCGTCTGATACTAAACGACCAGAGTTCATGATTTCAGAAATTTCCTCCCCGAACTCACTACCACTTGCTACTTCAGCTCTGAGTAAATCTCCAGTTGAAATATGTTCATAACCATATTTCTTGACTAGCAAATCACTTTGTGTACCTTTTCCAGCAGCTGGTGGGGCTATAAAGATAATGTTTTTCATCGTCTTCTAATCCTTCCCTTTCTTCTTCCAGTATAGCTTCTTGATACTATACTACTTTCCAATTGTTTATATGTTTCAAGTGCAACGCCCACAACTATTAATAATCCCGTTCCACCTAAAGAGGCAGCACTAGATATACTAGTAATCTTAGAAAAGATAATAGGCATAGCAGCTAGAATCATTAAGAATAAAGTTCCCACAACTGTAACTCTGGTAATAACATATTTTAAATGTTTACTTGTTTTTACACCAGGAGTAATACCTGGGACATAACCTCTGCTCTTATCTAAATTCTCAGACATTTCATCAGGATTTAATTGAAGTAATGTATAAAAATATCCAAAAATAAAGATTAATAACATATATAGTAAGAAACCAGTATAACTAGTATAAACGATATATTTATCTATAAATTTATTAAAAGCTTCGTTTTTAATAACCTCACCAATTAATGAAGGGATACCAATTATTGCTGAAGCAAAAATTACAGGAACAACTCCAGATGCGTTTAATTTTATCGGTATAAATGATTTTTCTCCTCCATAGGCTCCGGTTGTACGATTCGAATATTGAATTGGAACTCTTCTTTCTGCTCCTTGAGTATAAATAACGCCTACTATAATTAAAACATATATTAGAACGAATAAAGCAAATAAAATTATTCCAGTCCACGTGCTATAAGAAGCACTCAAAACTAACTCTCTAAATGCAGTTATAAAAGTACTCGGTAAAGTATTAACAATACCCGCCATTATGATTAATGACATTCCGTTACCTATTCCTTTTCTGGTTATTTCATCACCTAACCATAATAGAAAGGCAGTACCTGCTGTTAAGTATAGAGTTGTTTTAATAATTTCCATACTACCAGCATTAGTTAAAAATGCATATGAGAAAACATATCCTTGAATAATTGCAAATAGAATTCCTAAATAACGATTAATTCGATTGATCTTTTGTTGTCCTGTAGCGCCTTGTTCTTTTAACTCTTTAAAGTAAGGAATAATATCCATTTGAAACAATTGAGTTATAATTGATGCCGAAATATAAGGCATAACTCCTAAAGCAAAAATGGAAAACTCTTTTAAACTTCCTCCACTCATTAGACTTAAAAGTTCAAGAAATCCTAGGTTTTTGGTAATACTTTTTGCTCCAGGAACAATAATATTTGTTCCTAAAGCATATAGTGCCAAGCAAGCTATAGTAAATAGGATTCTTTTGCGTAAATCTTTATTTGTAGGACTAAATAATCCTTTAAGATTAGCAAACACCTAAATCACCTCAGCAGTTCCGCCAGCACTTTCAATTTTGGTTACAGCTTTAGATGAAAATCTATGAGCTTTAATAGTTAATTTTTTTGTTAAATCTCCATTACCTAAAACTTTAATTCCAGATAATTCTTTTTTAACTAATCCTTTTTCTTTTAAAGCTTCTGGAGTAACAATATCTCCATCACCAAAAATATTTAAATCAGCTAAATTCACCACTGCGAATTCAGTTTTAAAGCGATTATTATTAAATCCTCTTTTTGGTAAACGACGGAATAAAGTACTTTGACCACCTTGGAACCAAGGTGAAATACTAGAACCACTACGCGCTTTTTGACCTTTATGACCACGGCCAGATGTTTTACCTAAGCCAGAACCTGGACCACGTCCAACTCTTTTTCTAACTTTTGTTTCTGGGCTAGCGACTAATTCATGTAATTTCATTCTATAATTCCTCCTTAGTCTTGCCACGTAATTCAGCAATGTGTTCCGCAGTACGTTGTGATTTCAATGCTTCAAGTGTAGCTTTCGCAACATTAACTTGCGTATTTGATCCTAAAGATTTAGTAACGATATCTTTAATTCCAGCAAGTTCAACAACAGCACGTACTGCTCCACCGGCAATAACACCAGAACCTGGTTTAGCAGGTTTGATTAAAACAGTAGCACGACCACATTTACCGATTGCTTCATGAGGAATAGTACGACCTTCAACTAAAGGAATTTTAATTAAATTTTTATTAGCTGCTTGAATACCTTTTTTAATTGCTTCAGGAACTTCGTTAGCTTTACCTCTGCCGATACCTACTAAGCCTTTTCCATCTCCAACAACCATAGTTGCGGAAAATCTAAAATTACGTCCACCTTTAGTAACTTTAGTTACACGAGAAATGGAAACAACTTTTTCTTCTAGTAGTTTTTTCTTAGGTTCAAAACTTTTCTTAAACTCTTTCTTTTGAGTTGTTCTTACTTGTTTATCTTGATTTTCCATATTTCCTCCCACTAAAATTCTAATCCGTTTTCACGAGCTGCCTCAGCAAGTGCGGCAACACGTCCGTGATATAGATATCCACCACGATCAAATACAATTTTTTTAATATTTGCTTTTGTAGCTTTTTTAGCAACATCAGCACCAACTAATTTGGCACCATCAATGTTGCCGCCGTTATTAATTTTTAATTCAACACTAGAAGAGCTAACTAAAGTAGTTCCGGTTACGTCATCAATTATTTGGGCAAAAATGTGTTTGTTTGATCTAAATACGTTTAATCTAGGAATTTCACTAGTTCCATTAATATTTTTACGTACTCTTGCATGTCTTTTTTTGCGTGAAATATTTGCCGATTCTTTTTTTATCATCTTTTTACCTCCTATTTAGCCGCTTTCTTTCCTTCTTTACGTCTTACATATTCGCCTTTGAAACGAATTCCTTTACCTTTATAAGGTTCTGGTTTTCTTATTTTACGAATATTAGCCGCAAATTCAGATACTTTTTGTTTATCGATGCCTTCAACAACTAATTCAGTGTTTGAAGGACTTGATATGCTTAGGTCAGCAGAAGCTTCAACAACTACAGGATGTGAATACCCTGCACTTACAGTAACCTTTTGACCACTTACCGCAAAACGATAACCTACTCCAACAGTTTCTAATTCTCTTTTGAAACCTTCACTAACCCCAATAAGCATATTATTGATTAAAGCATTGGTTGTTCCATGAATACTTCTTGCATAAATAGTTTCTGCAAGAGGAGAACAAGTTATTTCGTCACCGTTTATTTCAATTTTAATTAATTTATCAAATGTGTTTTTTAATTCGCCTTTAGGACCTTTAGCTATTAAAGTTTGTCCTTCAAGACTAATCGTAACTCCTGTAGGAATTTTTAATGTTCTGTTTCCAATTCGACTCATAATCTGTTTTCCTTACCAAATATAGGCAAGTACTTCTCCTCCCAGTTTATTTTCTCTAGCTGCTTTATTAGTCATGATTCCTTGTGAAGTAGATATTATTGCAATTCCTAAATCATTTAAGACAGTTGGAAGCTCGTCATGTTTAACATAGACACGTAATCCTGGTTTACTGATTCTTTTTAATCCCATGATTACTCTTTCTTTTTTAATATCTCCATACTTTAGTTTTAGAGATAATTTGTTACCTTGAGGATTCTCTTCCACAGAATAATCACTAATGAATCCTTCTTCTTTAAGAATTCTAGCAATTTCTGCAGTCATTTTAGTTCCTATAACAGTAACTGTATCATATTTCATTTGATTTGCATTACGAATTCTCGTAAGCATATCAGCTATAGTATCAGTCATTTTCTCGCTTCCTTTCTACCAACTTGATTTTTTTACGCCTGGAATTTGTCCTTCATTTGCTAATTCTCTAAAGCAAATACGACATAATCCAAATTTACGTAAAACTCCGTGAGGTCTTCCACAACGGCTACAACGAGTGTACGCTCTAACCTTAAATTTTGGGTTTCTTTGTTGTCTAATAATTAAACTTTTCTTTGCCATACTTTCTCTCGCCTACTTTCTAAATGGAAGTCCGAAGCCGCTTAATATTGCATAGGCTTCTTTATCAGTTTTTGCAGTTGTTACAAAAACGATATCCATACCTCTTATTTTTAATACATTATCATATTCAATTTCTGGAAATATTAATTGTTCCTTAATTCCTAAAGTATAGTTTCCAAAACCATCAAATGCTTTTGAATTGATCCCTCTAAAATCACGGACACGTGGAATAGCGACCTTTAAAAGTTTCTCTAAGAATACATACATGTTTTGTCCTCTTAAAGTTACTTTTACGCCAAGGGCATTTCCTTCTCTAATTTTGAATCCAGCGATTGATTTACGAGCTTTTGTAATAACTGGTTTTTGTCCAGTAATAACTTCTAAATCTTTGCAAGCTGCTTCAATGAATTTATCATCTTGTGCGCCTTCTCCGACACCCATGTTAATAACGATTTTCGCTAATTTAGGAACTTCCATAACTGAAGAATAATTAAATTCTTTCATTAAACTTGGAACTATAGTTTCTTTATATAAATCTTTTAAACTATTCATCTTTTTCACCTACTTTTTTAATTTTTTTAGTAGATTTTTTTTCGCTTTTTTTAGGTTCAGCTTTAGCAGTTTTTTCTTTCTTTGCTTCTTTTATACCAGCTTCAATCACTTTTACATTTGATACATGTATAGGATTTTCAGTTTCTAGGATGCCGCCTGTTTCGTTAGTACGGCCAGGTTTCATATGTTTCTTAACAATATTGATACCTTGAACTACAACACGATCTTCTTTTTTTAAAGTTACTGTTACAATTCCTTCTTTGCCTTTATCTTTTCCGGCAAGAATTTTAACTTTATCGCCAACTTTTACTTTCATAATTCCTCCTATAAAACCTCAGGTGCTAGTGAAATGATTTTACTAAAATCATGATCACGTAGTTCACGAGCAACTGGTCCTAAAATACGAGTTCCGATTGGACTCTTATCTTCTTTGATAAGTACACATGCATTATCATCAAATTTAATATAACTGCCATCTTCTCTTCGAAGCCCTTGAGTTGTTCTAACGATGACTGCTCTAACGACTTTGCCTTTTTTAATGCCGGAATTTGGAATAGCTTTTTTAACTGTTCCAATTACAACATCACCTATGTTTCCATATTTAACTTTGCTGCCACCTAATACTCTTATAATCATAATTTCACGAGCACCAGTGTTGTCAGCAACTTTTAATCTAGATTGTTGCATTACCATAGAATATTCCTCCTATAAGACAACAGCTTTTTTAGTGACTTCAACTAGCTCATATCTCTTAGTTTTAGATAATGGTCTAGTTTGTACTATTTTTACTGTGTCTCCAACTTTAGCTATATTTTTTTCGTCATGAGCAGTATATTTCTTAGAATATTTAACTCTTTTCTTATATAAAGGATGGTTACGATAGGTTTCAACTAAAACAGTAATAGTCTTATCATTCTTATCACTAACAACTGTTCCAATTAAATAATGTTTAGTTTTTTCCATTACTTATCACTCCCATCTTTTTCATTTGATTTTTCACTTAATATAGTCTTTAATCTAGCAACTGTTTTTCTCTTTTCATCAATTAAATGAGTTTTTTCTAAAGAGCCTGTTGCTTGTTTCATACGTAAATCAAGAAGTTCAGATTTTAATTCCTTAATTTTAGTATTGATTTCGTCTGTGGTCATTTTTCTTATTTCATTAGTTTTCACTACTTACACCACTTTCTTCTTTTTTAATAAATTTAGTTTGAAGACTAAGTTTATGTGAAGCAAGTCTTAAAGCTTCACGAGCAGTAGGTTCATCCACGCCATTTATTTCAAACATAATTTTGCCTTTTTTTACTACAGCTACCCAATCTTCAATGTCACCTTTACCTTTACCCATACGAGTTTCTAAAGGTTTCTTAGTGCGTGCAAGATGGGGGAAAATATTTATCCAAACTTTTCCGCCTCTTTTCATGAAACGAGTCATAGCAATACGAGCTGCTTCAATTTGCCTTGCAGTAATATAACCACTTTCTTTAGATTGTAAGCCATATTCGCCAAATTCTAGTTTTATGTTACCTTTAGCTTGACCTTCATAACTAACTAAATGTGGTTTACGATATTTAGTTCTTTTTGGCATCAACATCTGAAGCACCTCCCTTTTTTACTTTCTTTGGAAGGATTTCTCCTTTATAAATCCATACTTTTACTCCGATAATTCCATAAGTAGTTAAAGCTTCACTTGTTGCATAATCAATATCAGCTCTTATAGTATGTAAAGGAACTGTTCCTTCAGTATATCCTTCAGAACGTGCCATTTCTGCACCGCCTAAACGTCCAGAAACCAATGTTTTAATTCCTAACGCTCCAGCTTTTAAAGTTTCTTTAATTGTTTTCTTTTGAACAACACGAAAATTACCACGATTTTCAATTTGTTTAGCAATTTGATTTGCTACTAATTGAGCGTTTAATTGTGGATGTTTTTCTTCAATAATAGTGATATAAGCTTCTTCATTAGTAATCTTTTTAATTTGTTTTCTCAATTTTTCAATATCTTTACCACCTTGACCAATGATTACACCAGGTTTAGCAGTATAAATATTAATACTACAACGATCTTTTTTTCTTTCAATAATAATTTCGCTAACTGCAGCGTCTTTAAGAGTTTTTAAAAGGTATTCTCTAATTTTAATATCATTGCTTAAATTTTTAGCATAATCATTTTTAGAGTACCATTTACTTTGCCAGTCTTTATTGACACCAAGCCTCAAACCTTTAGGATTAACTTTTTGTCCCATGTAAATTAAGCCTCCTCAACTTTTCCGTCACTAACTTTAATTGTTATATGACTAGTTCTTTTATCTCTTCTGTCCACTTTTGTTCTAGAACCGAATTTGATTCTCTTAAGTATTTGTCCTGGATTAATAAAGCATTCAGATATAACTAAATCTTCTTTTTTCATTCCAAAATTGTTAGTTGCATTCGCAACAGCAGAATTTAGAACTTTAATTAAAAGACCGCTAGAT
>CAYQDO010000018.1:0-5690 GCA_964416365.1 uncultured Muribaculaceae bacterium
AAATTAACAAGAACTATCCCCTCTTCTTTTACTTCGATGACTTCAGCTTTTAATTCGCCATTACCAAAGGAAAGAATTGTTCCTACTTTTAATCTTTTTTGAGGTTTAGCTAAACATTCCCAAATATGATCTTTAATATTTTTTAAAAGAAGTAGTTCAATAATCGCACCGGTTTCTACTTTAATGCCTATTAATCTAGCCGGAATAACCTTAGTATCATTAATAACTAAAGCATCTCCCTCATTTAAATAATCTATAATATCACTAAAATGGTGATGAGATATTTCACCGGTTTCTTTATCTAAAATCAACAGTTTAGAAGCACTACGATTTTCAAGTGGTGTCTGAGCTATTAATTTTTCTGGTAATTCATAGTTAAAATCATCGGTTTTCATAAATTCACTTCCTTTTCCATTATACAAAAAAATAGCTCTTACAGCTATATTTTCGTATATTTTATTACTACTTATTATAAATCGGAAATTTTTTAGTTAAAGTTAATACCTCTTGACTACATATATTTAATATTTCATGGTTATCTTTGTTTTCAAGAACTTTTGATATTATTTTACCTATCAATTCAAATTCTTGTTCTTTTAGCCCTCTAGTTGTCATAGCTGGACTACCTAACCTAATCCCACTAGTAATAAATGGCGATTCTGTTTCATTAGGAATCGTATTCTTATTAGTGGTAAGATGAACCCTATCAAGTAATTGTTCCGCTTCTTTACCAGTTAAACCCACAGAGTTTTTTATATCTACAAGCATTAAGTGATTATCTGTTCCACCACTTATAACTCTAAAACCTTCTTCAGTTAAAGATTTAGCTAAGGCTCTTGAGTTTTTAACAACTTGCATTTGATATTCAGCAAATTCAGGCTCTAAAGCTTCATGAAAACACTGTGCTTTAGCAGCAATAACATGCATCAGCGGTCCACCTTGAATACCTGGGAAAACCACTTTATTAATCTTTTTTGCAATCTCTTCGTTATTAGTTAAAATTAATCCACCTCTTGGGCCCCTTAAAGTTTTATGAGTTGTTGTTGTAACTACATCAGCTACACCAATTGGTGATGGATGGATTCCGACTGCTACAAGTCCTGCTATATGTGCCATATCTACCATTAAATATGCTCCTACTTTATCAGCTATCTCTTTGAACTTTTTAAAATCAATAATTCTTGAATAAGCACTTGCTCCGACAATAATCATTCTTGGTTTTTCTTTAAGGGCAATTCTTCGTACTTCCTCATAATCAATCATTTCGGTTTGGAAATCAACACTATAACTGACTATTTCATAGTCCATTCCACTAAAGTTTAAAGGGTGACCATGAGTTAAATGTCCGCCATTTGATAAATCCATGCCCATTACTTTATCACCGGGATATAATAAAGCCCGGTAAACAGCTAAATTAGCTGATGATCCACTATGAGGCTGAACATTAGCATATTTAGCTCCAAATAATTTACAGGCTAATTCTATAGCTAAATTTTCAATGACATCGATATATTCACAACCACCATAATATTTTTTACCTGGGTAACCTTCTGCATACTTGTTGGTTAAAATACTTCCCTGTAATTTTAAAATATCCTTAGAAACATAATTTTCACTGGCAATAAGTTCAATATTTTCTTCTTGTCTTTTAGCTTCAGCATTTAAAGCTGTTTTTAATTTTCGATTCATATAATTTCCCCACCTTTAATATGATTATAACCTTTATCAGTGGCCACTCTGCCTCTTTGCGTTCTTTTAATAAAACCTTCTTGTAATAAATATGGTTCTACTACATCTTCTAAAGTTGTTACTTCTTCGCCTATAGATGAACTAATAGTTTCCACTCCAACTGGTCCCCCATTGAATTTATTTATTAGAGCATCTAAGTATTCTATATCTATTTGATCTAAACCATACTTATCCACTTTAAGACGATTCAATGATTTTTTAGTAATATCTAAATCTATTAATTCCATGCCTTCGACCTGGGTAAAATCACGAACTCTTTTAAATAAGCGATTAGCAATTCTAGGGGTTTTACGACTACGCTTAGCAAGTTCTTCAGAAGCAACATCATCAATCGGCATTTCTAAAACCCTGCTCGTTCTTTTAATAATCTCCTTTAATTCTTCTTTAGTATAATAATTTAATTTGGAAACTATCCCGAAGCGATCTCTAAGTGGTGCCGAAATATCTCCGGCTCTTGTAGTAGCCCCAACTAAAGTAAAAGGCGGTAATTCAATTTTAATTGAACGACTCGATCCTTCAGCACCTACTACTAAATCCAAAGAAAAATCCTCCATTGCCGGATATAATATTTCTTCAATAAATTTAGGCATACGATGAATTTCATCAATAAATAAAACATCCCCTGGTTCTAAACTCGATAAAACAGCTGCAAGGTCTCCACTTTTTTCTAAAGCCGGACCAGTAGTGGTTTTAATATTAGCGCCTAATTCATTGGCAATAATATGAGCAAGAGTAGTCTTACCTAAACCAGGAGGCCCATATAATAAAACATGGTCTAAGGATTCTTCTCTCAATTTAGCAGCTTCAATAAATACTTTGATATTATCTTTAACTTCATTTTGTCCGATATATTCATTGATATATTGCGGTCTTAAACTTTTTTCAAAAGTATCAGAATCTTGTTCTTCGGCTGATAACAGTCTACCTTTCATTCTATTCACCTGCCTCTTTTAATAAATAATTCAAAATATTTTGCCAATCAGCAAATTTTATATGTTTACTTTCTTCATTCATATTAGAAACTTTTCTAATACACTTAATACCATATCTATAAACATCATCTAAAACATCTTCCCGATCATCAATAAAGTAATCGATTTTTTCATCAAAAGCTATTTTACCTTTAGGAAAACATCTATAAATAATTTTGTCATAAGAGATTTGATATTTAGCTAAAAAATCTTCCGTAACTTTTTGATAATTATATTCTATTGGAAATTCATGACCACTGCCCCGAGCAGTAATAAAGATTAACTCAAATCCTTTTCTTTTAAGGGTATCCAAAACTTCTTTAACTTTTGGAAATAACTTAACATTTTTTTGAATATCTTCAAGTGTTTCACTTAAAAAATTTATTCCTTCTGGAGTTTTTATTTCTTCATAACTCTTAAATTTTAAATTCATCTTTTGAACATAATCCATAACGACTTTATGAGTATTAACAATCGTTTCATCTATATCTATTCCTATTTTCAATATAACACTCCTATTTAAGCATTAATCTTAATGCTTCTTTGATTTGATTTTCTAAACTTAATTCTGAACTAATCTTAGGTAATATTTTTTTAATATCATTTAATTTATAGCCTAAACCAGTTAACACTTCAATTAATTCCTCATTAGCAACTGTCTTATCGATTGAAGCACTTAGTTTTCCTTTTAAATCCAAAATAATTTGATGAGCTAGTTTATCACCAATTTTTGGGAATTTTGTTAAATATAAAATATTTTCTCGATCTATAGCGTCTACTATGCCACCCACACTACCAGTAGCAAACATCGGCATAGCTATCTTGGGACCCAATCCTTTAACACTGATTAGTTTTAAAAACAAATTCTTTTCTTCAGTAGATTTAAAACCGTATAAAGTGTTTTCATCCTCTCTTATATAGTTATAAATATAAACTATATAGTCCTTTTCTGTTTCAAAAGAATATGGATTAGCCACAAAAATATTGTAACCAATTCCACTATTTTCTAATACTATATAATTGCTATTAATCATCTTCACTATACCTTTTATATACCCATACATGTCTATCCCACCTTAAAAAAATTATACCATACATTTGTATAATAAAAACAAAAAGTACTTAAATTTTAGAAATAAAAAAATATTTTAAAAAAGCAATGTCAAAATCTCTCCTACTTGCGTAAACTATAGTAGATACAAAGGAGGTATAAGAATGTACTATTATGGATATAACGGAGGTTACAATACCGGATGTGGTATGCCATCTGGCTATGCAGGAACAACTCAAGGCTATGGCTTAGGTGCTGCACTTTGGATTGTTTTATTCATATTATTGGTTATCATTATAGGAGCAGGATGGTCTTCTTGGGGACATAAAGAAAATAACTGTTGTTAATAAAGAAAGTGTCTAACACTTTCTTTTTTCTTATTCTTTAAAAATAATAATATTCTTCCATTGGTATCAATAATTGGTTTTGACTGGGTTTAGGCAATTATTCTATGCCCCCTATTTTTTCCCTAGTTAAGTGGTATTATAATTACTATTTAAGGAAAGTAAAGTTGATTTACATAATTATTAAGTATAACTTTAAAAGACTTTAAACTATGTTATAATAAATTATAAGGAGGTACAAATGAACCCAATTTTTATCGGTGATAAAGTACCAGCTGAACTACTTGTTGGAAACCCAATTGGTACAATGCAATTGTTTGTTAATAATATTACAGACAAAAGCTTTTTTGGCGTAGCTAATGAAGGAAAATGTGTTAAACCAGCAGCACTTAAGCGAGCAGTCATTTTAAATGAAAATTGCTTTGCTTGGGAAAATGAAACAGAATCAAAATCAATTGCTAATAAATATGGTGAAGATATTGTTTTTCCTAGTTCTCAACATTATGTTGCACCAAAACATATTGTTTCCATAATAAATGCTAACAAAAAAATTGGTGTTAATTTTGATGGCACAGTAATATCAGAAGATGAACTAGCTACTTTAGAAAGTACTACTGAATATCAAGTGTTGATAGATTTCAATAAAGGTAGTTATTATTGTACTCAAGATATTCCAATCCAAGATAGCGCAAAATTAAAGAGCGAAGAAAAAAACTACACTATATAATAGGTAGTTTTTTTATGATTTTTTATTGGTAAAATTGTTTTTTGGTTTTAAAGATAACAAATACGGTTCTTTTTCTTGAGGATTTAATGATAAATATTGCTTAACTGCTTCTTTACTTAATTGATAATAGTACTCTTCCATAGGAGTTAGCACGGGGTTTTCAAGAGGTTGATAAGCAATTACTCGCCTTCCCCTATTTTGCACTTTATAGTGTTTATATAATTCTTTAATAATTTTTATAACAAAAGCATCAGAATGTATATACTCTGGATCATCAAATGTAACTAAATAAACCCCATTAGGTTTTAAACATTTAGCTACACTATGCATTACGGAAACAGTATCTTTATAAGGAACAGAAAATAAAATCTGATAAGCCATATCAAAGGTACCGTGTAAACTTTCCGGAAGATCACAAACATCCATTCCAGGAAATGTTCTGTCTTTGATGTAATTACTGCCTAATAAATAATGATTTATGTCTACCCCATAAACATCAGCTTGCAAATCTTTTTTAACATAATGCAAAATATTACCAGTACCCATTCCAACATCAAGGATTTTTTTATTATGAAGATCTATATTGTAAACGCTCTTTATTAATTGATTAAAATCCTTTCCAGAATCCCAGGAATCATCTACACCTGTGAAACTTCTTTTAGGTTTGGGGCCATTATCATCTACTATACTATGGGATTTATTCGTACTATTTGCACTTTTGTAATAATTATAAATAATCATATTGTCCTCCAGTAATTGCTTATTATATCAATATTATTTTAAAAGGCAAAAAAAAGCTTAACAAAGTTAAGCTATAAATTATTTTCTCTTTTAATTCTTTCAATATC
>CAYQDO010000018.1:5790-19981 GCA_964416365.1 uncultured Muribaculaceae bacterium
CTAAATCCATATATCCTACTTTCTATATTCCCAGATACCCAGTCTGCCCTTAGCAGGAATAGGATATTCTAAAGCTTCTAGATCTTTTAAAATCCAAGCATATCTTCCTACTTGGTAATCACCACATATATATTCATTCGAATTCTTGTTTATTTCTTCTATAAATTCATCTGTCATATAGATACAATCTATTAAAGTACACTTTGCTATTATATAACCATATTTAAAGTTAGGACTTTTTAAAAGTTTAATTTGCTTACCATATTTAATTAAATCTTTGTTAGTTAATTTTCTTTGACTAGCATGAATATAAAGTTCTCCTCGATACTTAGTAGCCCAGCTTCTTGTTTCCACCTTTTTAATACCCTCTTTAACTAAACTTGCCCAAGGTTCTAATAAACTTATTACTTTCATTAAATCTTTTCTGGAACAGTAATTCCTAAGATGTCTAATAATTTCATATTAGTATCATAAACTATTTTAGTTAAAGTAATCCAGCTTTCTTTTAAATCATTATCTTTTTCATTTAAGATTTCATGAGTGCCATAAAAGGAATTAAAGCTATTGGTTAATTTATAAATATATTCAGCAATTTCATTTAATGAACGAGCTACAAAAGCTTTTTCTAAGACATTTTTAATTTTTAGTAAATTTAAAATAATCTCTCTTTCCTCATCAGTATGTAATAATTTATATTCATTAGGAACAATACCTGCTTCAGCACATTTAGTAAGAAGTGATTTCATACGAACAGTACTATATAAAAGATATGGACCGGTTTTACCATTTAAATCACTAAATTTAACGGGATCAAAAACATAGTCACTAGCTCTATTAGGTAATAAATCAGCATATTTAATAGCCGCAATAGCAAGGTTTTCCGCTAAGGCATCTTTATCTTCATCCTTGATATTATCTTTAATAAGTTTTCTAGTTTCATTTGTTACTAATTCTATTAATCCTTTAAGACTTAATACTCCACCATCACGAGTTTTAAATGGCTTACCATCTGGGCCATTCATTGTCCCAAAGCCATGATGCTCTAATAGGCAAGTTTCCGGAATCATTTTAGTTTTATAAGCTGCCCTAAAAGCTTGAATAAAATGTAGTTCTTGACGAATATCCGTTAAATACACAATCATATCTGGAGCAAATCTTTTTTGACGATAATAAATAGTAGCGAGCTCAGTTGTATCATATAAAACTCCACCATCACTTTTTATTAAGATAACCGGAGGTATTTCTCTTTTATCGGTTTCTTCTTTAACATCAATAATAACTGCCCCTTCACTTATTTCGGTTAAATTATTTTTAGTTAAATATTCAAGCATTTCGGGAATATATTTATCAGCATCACTTTCCCCTTCCCACAAATCAAACTTAGTATTTAACTTATCATAAATCTTTTTAATATCAATTGAGGAAAGTTCATAGAAGGTGCGCCATAAGGCATAATAACCCTTATGATGATTTTGTAAGGCGGTAGTTATTTCTCTAGCTTCTTCCAAATATTTGAGATCTTCTTTAGCCTTGATACTAGCTCTTGGATAAATCTCATTTAATTCTTCAATGGTAACTGGGCAACCTTCTGGGTAAACACCATCATAATCTTCATCAAAATAAGGTAAGTCCGGATGCATCTCTTTGATTTCTCTAATAATAAGACCCATAGGACGTCCCCAGTCACCTAAATGAACATCACTAATCGTTTTATAACCTGCTGAAGCAAATAATCTATTTAAAGCTTCTCCAATATTAGCACTTCTTAAATGCCCAACATGTAGTTCTTTAGCTATATTAGCACCACCATAATCTATCAAGACATTTTTAGATTCAGTTTTAAACATGTTTATCTCTAAATCCTCTGATAAATTATTAACATATTTAACAAGTATTTCAGCACTTAAAGTTAAATTAACAAAACCACCTATGGCTTCTGCTTTATTAAAATAACTCTCTTTCTTAATTTCTTCAGATATTTCTAAAGCAATATTGTTAGGATTTTTATTATATTCCTTAGCTAAAGCAAAAGCCCCATTATATTGATAATCACCCAAATCTGGACGATTACTGATAATTAATTTTACTTCCGTTTCATATCCTAAAGATTTAATAATCTTGGTTAATTCTTTTTCTAAAAAATCAATTAAATTCATAGATTTCACTCTTTCTGTTCATATTTTATCAATATTTAATATATCTTTCAATGATTTTAAGGAATATTAATAATAACTTTGCCCCATAATAAAATTGGAAAGGATATCATATGGTCGAGGAAAAAGAATTAATCAAACATATTTATAAAGACAGTGAAATGGGCAGTTATACTATCGAAGTACTCTTAAATGATTTAAAAGAGAAAGACAATAAAATTAAAAAATATGCCCAGGAACTATTAAATCAATATCAGGAATTTGCTAAAAGAAGTAAAGAATACCTAAAATGTGATGAATTACCCAAGATTGGCAGACTAAATAAAGTGGGAGCCCGTATCGGTATAAATAGCGAAATAGATGAAGATAATAGTGATTCCAGAGTAGCCGATATGCTAATCAAAGGACTTTCCATGGGAAGTATCGAAATGGAAAAAAAAATAAACGATTATAAAGATGTGGCTGGTAAAGAAACCCTTCATCTGGCAAGTGACTTTCAAAATTTTCAAAAAGAAGCCATCGAGAAACTAAAAGAATATTTATAAAAAACTTAACTAAATTAGTTAAGTTTTTTTATGTGGCTTGGACATAATCAATTGTTACTGAAAAGTTAACCGGTTCTGGGTTTTGATTAGTTGATGCTGTATTCCAAGTAACAACTATTGAACCTTCTGTTACATCATTTGGAGCTAAATCAGTATCTTTGATATTATTTAAGCCAACAACCGAAATATTGAAATCATCAGTACTATTTTCATTTATGACTATGTCATTAACTTTAGAATTTAACCTGCCAGTATTTTTAATCGTAAAATTAATAGTTACAGTATCTCCCGGATAAGCTAAATCAGCAGTTATATTCATCGTAGTCTTCGCAGTATCTAAACTAACCGTAGCTTTATTTTCATCAGATACATTATGATCAGCAAATTCAATTATAAATTCGGTAGCACCTCCTGCTGTACCAGCAATATTTAAAGTTGCGGCAAACAAAGCATAAGCACCTGATAAAATAAGTGCGGAAGCTAACAAGCCAATAATAAATAATTTGTTATTTCTTTTCACTTAACACCTCCCTAATCTTCTTCCCAGTATTATTATGACCAAGAACTTAAAATCTAATCCTAAAAAGTGTATGACTATTTTAAAATACACATAATATAATGTGATAATCATGCCTCGTAAAAGAAAAAAAAAATCTAAATTAATCTATTTTATTATAATAATTATCTTAATGCTTTCTACTAGCTATGCTTTATTATCACAATCTTTAAGTATTGAAGGAACCGTAAAAGGCGCTTATTTTGAAGGTTACATCATTGATAAAGAAAGTAATCCAAGTTTAAGTATAAGTAATTTAAAACGTAATTCCTGGCAGGAGGGCTCTAATTACAAATATCAGATATCTTTTACTATTAGAAATATCAGTAATGAAATTTTAGATAGTTATAAACTAACTTTGACATTTAACAGTACTGTCATAGATGTTGCTACTTGGAATTATGATTATGAATTTGATGGTCGTAAATTAATTATTAAAAGTGAGAATCAGTTAAACCCCAATGGAAGTGCCGAAGTAAGTTTTATTATTACAGTCGGAATAAATAATTTAATTCTAGCTAAAGTCAAAATGGAAAGTATTTCAACTACCGAAGAAATAGATCCTAATTTATTCCTAGTAATTTTTAATCGTACCAATGGTTGGGGTAATTATACTTATCAGTACAATGTGACAGTCCAAAATAAAACAGGCGTTGCTTTAGTCTACTGGCAGATTAATGTTGAGCTATCTGAAGGAACTAACTTTGGCAGTGGTTGGAGTGCTATATTTAGTAATTCAGGAAACATTCTCACAATTAAAAATGAAAGCTATAATGGGAAACTTGCACCTAATCAAAGTGCTACATTTGGAATGCAACTTAATACCAATATCAAAAATTATATACCTGATAAATACACAGTCATGGTAAGATAAATATGAAAATCAAAGATTATATATATTTAATATTTATCTTAATTTATATTTTTATTAGCCAGTTTATCCTTATTCGATATGAAAGCATATTTCAATATCTTATTAATCCTTTAATCTGGCTATTATTTTTAATTATGGCTTATTTTTTATATCACAAAAATAAACAATATTATCAATATCAAAAAAATATTTTAGAAATCTCTCTAATGAGCGCTCTTTTATACAATCTTTTATTTTATACATTAGGTTACTTTACTGGATATGCCCATAATGCGTATTCCACTACATTTAATGGTATCATTATTAATTTATTTAGTGTTTATCTAGTAGCAGTTATAAAAAATTATATCAGGTATTATTTAGTTAATCGATTTCGTTCCAATTATTTAAATCTTGCTATTATTACTTTAATTTTATTTATAGCCAGTACCAATCTACCTATCATCATTGATTTATTAAAAGATAAAAACAATCTTTTTCTAGTATTAATTAAATACATTATTCCGATATTATCATTAGAAACTTTCTTTACCTATTTAAATCATGAAAGTGGATTATTAACTAGTTTTATTTATCAAAGTTTAATATTAATACCAAGCATCATAATTCCCATTGTGCCTGATTATAATGAAATTATTCCGGCTCTATTTAATTTTCTATTTCCTTTGTTTACTCATATTGTTATTAAAAATAGTTTGCGAAAAAAAGATACAGGATATATTAAAGAAAAACCTTTCAGATTAGTTGTTTATTTCATATTAATTATTTTTATAATGATGTTTTCCTTAGGAACATTTGTGATTAAACCAAGTGTAATATTAACATCTAGTATGAAACCAGCAATAAGTAAAGGTGATATTGTTCTAATTAAAAAATGCTCTATCGAAAATATTGATCCTGGTGATATTATTGAATACAAAACTCACAACTATAGTATTGTCCACCGCGTTACTAAGGTACTAGCTTATCCTAAAGGAATAGAACTGGTTTTAAAGGGTGATAATAATAGCAAGGAAGATAAATATCCGGTAACGAAAGATAATTTAGTAGGTTGTTATATGTTTAAAATAAAGTACTTAGGTTATCCTTCCCTATTTATTTATGATTTATTCAAAGAAGAAGAATTGCCAGTAGAAACAGGTAGGTAGATTATTTTGCCCAAAAAAGACAAATACTTAATTATTCTCAGTGCGCTTTTATCTACTATTTTAATTATAGTATTTGTTTTTAATGTGATTAAATATTTGAAAATGACTACCGGTAATAAAGATAATATTTTATTTAAAGCTACAATTAACGATTATACTAACTACAATATAAACATTATTGATAACCCCTATATTGAAGAAAATATTTTAACTAGTGATAAAGCTTATATCACAGATATAATTGATAAAATAAATATTAATTATAAATATCAATATCAGCTAAATGTTCCTATCGAATTGAGCTATAAATATCGGGTTATAGCAACTATCGTAGCCAGTGATGATCTTACTACTAAACCCATCTGGACTAAGGATTATAATCTTTTAGATAAAGAATATCTTCTAAGTAATAGTCAAATTAATATTGAAGAAATCCAAGAGATTTATTTAGAACAGTTTAATAGTATTGTAAGTAAGTTCCAAGAAGAATTTGAAATTAATTCCACCGTTAATTTGGAAGTAAAACTAATTGTAGATATCATTCATTTTATTAATGACCAGAAAATAAATAAAAGTCACATTATCACGATAAACATTCCTTTAAATGTTAAAACCTTTGATATTACCCTAAATAAAAATTTTGCTGAAGAAGAAACTGAATATATTAATCCTCTTATCGATAAAGAAACAATTTTTGTAAATATTATTATTAATATTTCTTTAATAATAACTATTATTGCTATCTTTATTTTTTTAGTAAAACATATTCTCAACAAACATAAAAGTCCTTATATTCTAGAACGAAATAAGATCTTAAAAGAATATGATAATCAAATTGTTGAAGTAACTAATTTTGTTAAATATACTAAATGGGAAACTGTTGAAGTCAAAAACATCAAAGAACTTATTGAACTTTCTAATGAAGCTTTTGAGCCGATTTTTTTCTGGGAAAGGAGAAAAGGAAGACAAAAAGAAGCCTGGTTCTGTATTTTGAAAGACTCCGTTTTATATAAATTTGTTCTATTTAGTATTAATCCCCAATTGACGAAATAAGATTATTGTAATAAAATATATTCACTCAAAGGGGTTCATCATAATGATAAATGAACAAAATTATAGTTTATTTAGGAAAATGTCTACTGAAGAAGCAGAATCAGTTTACAAAAAATCAAAGCTAGAGATTATAAAAAAAGATAATCTTTGTGCTTTAAAATGCCTTTCAGAATCAATGGTTGCTCCCTTTCGTTTAAATCCTTATGTCAATAATTTTAGTTTTCAAATCTTAAAATTTTCTTTTAATCCAGAAGTCAGAGATAATTTATTTACAAGATGTTTAAAAACTAAACCATTATATACTGATAGTAATTTTCGTCAATATGATAAATTTAAAGGACAAAGTATTTACTATAACAGCCACGGAAAAGATATTGATCTATATAATTTTGAATTAAATAGAGAACTACTTGATTATTTAAATAATAAAATTACCAATATCGAAAGCTTAAACCCTAATAATTATCCAGAACACTATATTACAGAATATTTCAATGACGGTATTCAAGACAAATTAACGGATAACTACTTAATGGATAATGAATACTATTTGCAAATGCCACTAGATCTTGGAGGTTTAGCTTTAATCTATAATAAAATACCTCGCGGTGGTTTAAATAAAATGATAGATTGTCGTTATATTTCAAAAGATTTAAATATGCTGAAAGAATTAAACTATGATTCTTTTCCAATTACTTTGGCAATCAAATTAAATTATCATCCTAAAGTAACTAAATTAAGAAACAGTGTCATAAATGAAACAACTTATGGTATTCCAGCAGATCTAATTGATAGTTTAAATCGGGTAATTAGTAGCATTAGATTAATAAAATATGAACCCGATTTAAATAAACATCGATTAATAGATTTTAAACCTCTAAATCTAGTTAATATTTTGTCAGAAAATATACCTAATTATATTAATTATTCTGAAAATGATTTAACTAATGAAGAAGTCTTAAATATTATTAGTAACTCTAAATTTAAAAAAGAATTTTATAACAAAATAGTAAATACTAATGGTTCTTTATATCCTGGTAGTTATATGCATGGTGTTCATCATGCTCATAAAACCTGTCTTTTTTCTTTTGTTTTAGCTACTGTGCTTAATTTAAATGAAGAAGAAATAGATTTATTAATTTCGGCTAGTTTGCTTCATGACATTGGCAGAACCAGTGATACTGAAAGTAATGATCATGGACTGATTGGCGCTCAAAAAGTTAATAATTTAGCTATTTATTTAGATAATCTCGAAAAGAAAAAAATATTACAATTCCTAATTGAATGTCATGAACTAGATTTTGAAGAAAGAGTTCTTATTTCTAAACTTAAAAAATATGGTATTAAAGATACGGAATCAGCATTAAAAATGCTTTCTGTTTTAAAAGATAGTGATGCGCTAGATAGAACAAGATTTACTGTTTACGGATCATCTAATGGAGCACTAGACCCTAATTACTTAATTAATAACCTATCTCATCAATTAGTTGTTTTTGCGCAAAATTTGAATAATACTTATGAAAGTAAATGTATATCTAAAGAAGAAAATATAATAATGGAAAAACCTTCACTGATGTTAAAAAAGGGTTAATGTTAACAAAAAAAGTGTCTCCCAGCGACAATAATATAATCGGTAGTAATATTATTGTTAATTTTTTTAATTTTCCTTTTTGTTTCACTATATTACCTCTTATTTTATCTCCATTATATCTTAAATACAAAAATATACTAGATTTTTCTAGTATATTTTTGTATTAGTTTAAGCTTAATTGATATATTTATACATATTTAAATATTAAAAAACTTAATCCATAATATCTTTTATTTTTAATTTTACTTCATTAACAGTATCCATATCAGGTTCTATAACAGAAAGCATAGCTGACCCGGTACTATAAGTAGTCTTAGAAGAATTTTTGCCTTTGACATTATAGTTTTCTATTTCCCATTTAATATTTTCATCAATTTGTAAATTAACCAGTTTTGTTAAAACCGTTTTATCAACATTAGTCATTACTCCACTTTCTAAAGATTTAAGTAAAGTATGATATTTTGCTAAAATATTAGCACTGGTAACTTTATTTAAGATTCCAGCGATTACTGCTTGCTGATTATATCCCCGACTATTATCTCCTTCTGGTAACATAGATCTTCCTCTACTAAAAGCTAAAGCTGATTTACCAGTTAATTTATTAATCCCTTTTTTAAAAGTATATCCATCATAACTAAAAGCATATTTAGAATTAGCTTCAATCCCATCTAAAGAATTTATTATTTTTACAAAAGAAGTAAAATTAACTCTGGCATAATAATTTATATCAACATCATATAATTTACCTAAAGTTAAAGCTGATTCTTCAATGCCATAAATGCCTGCATGAGTTAATTTATCTTTCGCATTTTTAGTAGCTAAAGTAACATAATAATCCCTTGGAGTATTAATTAATAATATTTTACCTTTCTTAGGATTAACTACCGCAAGTAAATTAACATCACTTCTTGATACTTTATTAATTGATCCCTCTAAGTCAGAGCCACTTAAGTATACTACAAAAGGTTTCTTTCTAACATCAACGATTTTAAAATCAACCGATGATTTAGTTAAAACATCTATACTACCTATTATTTTTAATTTAGAGTATTCCTCCTCATGTTCTTCTTTATAAATAGTAGTTAAAGCTTCACTGATAAAAAATGCTTCACTTTCTTTATCTATTAAACTATTTACCCCTTTATTAATACTATCAACAACAATCTTTTCAAAATCAATCTTATCATTTAATTTATTAACCGCTTTTTTTAAAGTATCAGATTCTGTATCGTAAATAGATATTTTTTTATTTTCTAAATCTTTTAAACTTACATAATTACTATCTTCTAGAACGTAAATATTATAGGTTTCCATTCGGTACCCAGTATCAAAGATATTATTTAAAAAATCAATTGTTCCTATAGCATAAATTATCCCTAATGTCTCAACAAATATTAACACTACCGAAAACAAACTCATTATTAACTTAGTAAATAAACAACTTTTAGTATTTAATTTATAACTAATTCCAATAATTATAATTCCTAAAACAATAAATATTAAAATTAAATACTTTAAAGGTAAAACTTTAAAATATAAAATAACACTGGCAGCCAGTACACTAATTATAACTAATATAAATGATAATATTTTGTAAAATAAATTACTGTTTTTCTTTTTAATATTGTTTTCTTTCTTTTTCATAAAAATACTCCCAAAAATATTTTAACACAATCTAATAAAAAAACCCTTATTTGTGTCAAATAAAGGTTAATATTGACAAAAAAAATACTGGGAAGAATACACTTTCCCAGCAGCACTAACTTGCTACTATTATGTATGAATCTAAGGACGTTCCTGTTCCAGTTAATTTTTGCGTATCAGATTTTAGATACCAGACTGGGCGCCGTAACCCAGTAGGCATAAGAAAGTCCGATGGATACAAAAAATATATCAGCATTCCGATATATTTTTTATTAAAATGAAAAAAAACTCATTTTTTTGAGCTTTTCTTAGTAATTAATTTGAGTGTTACCGGAATTAATATTATAAAGTATAAAGAAATTATATTATATTTAAATATCAGATTAAATGAGCTTAGAATAATACCTAATATCAAATATAAAATAAATATAGATTTGTCCTTAAATTTTATTAAGATAAATGAGCCTAATAAATATAAACAGCTAATAACAATAAGAACATATTTGATAGCTTTTAGCGTATTTGAATTAATACCTTGTTTTTGCAATTTAGTATTTTCTATTTTTAATATTTCATCCAGTGCTTTTACTTTACTTTTATTCAAATATACATCGATGGCTATTTGATCTTTGGGAATGGTCATTCTAAAATTTATATCATTTTTTAAACTAGGAAATTCAGTTATAACTCCAATTTTTTCTTGAGATGATGTCACTAATTCTTGTAAGGTACCACTTGCTGGACCATGAACCCAATAATTAAAGACTTCACTGTTAGTTGAATATGGGATGATTACCCTTATATAAGATTGATTTGCCCCTAAATCTAAATTTTTAAACGTATAATTAAGTTCCGCAATATCTTCATGGATAACAATAACATTGCTAACTACATATTCAATAACCAATGCCGTTTTCTCTTCTTTACCATCATAATGAATATTAACAGTTGATCCTAAATCATTTTTGATGTTTGTATAAAAGTTTTTATACTTTTTTTGAGGATCTAATTCATTTATATAATCTAACTCTTTAGGAATATTTTCAAAACTAATTTCCTTAGGAGTTTCTATAGCTGCTACATTAATATTTTCTAGACTATAACCGTTGTAGATAGCTGAATTTTGTAGATTAATACTTTTTTGATCCCATATTTCGTTAATCATTTTATAATTAATCGTTCGGGAAAAATCTTTAATACTTCCATCAAAAACAAGCAATTCTTTTACTCGTAAACCACCGGCTATTTCAATTTCGGCATCTATTAAATGTGTAGTTACTTTTATTTCAGCATTTACGGTTATAGGTATAAATAATAACAGTAGTAAAAAAAGTTTTTTCATTTTATCACCAAAAGTATCATATCATTTTCTTATTTTGAAGTAAAGATTTGTAGTATAATAATGATGGAGTTGTTATGGATATAAAAATAAAAGGAATATATCGTCATTTTAAAGGACATATGTACATAGTAGAAGATATCGCTACTTGTAGTGAAACTTTAGATAAATTAGTTATTTACCGGTCTTTAGAAGATAATACATTATGGGCTAGACCTTATAATATGTTTTTTGAAGAAGTAAATAAAAATGGCCAAAAATACCGTTTTGAACTCCAAAAATAAAAGCTTTATCATAAAGCTTTTATTTTATTGTTAAAATTCGGAAATAATCCTCATGCCCGATAGGTAGGCTTAAGATTGTTGCAATATTGAAATTCTTATCTTTATCTAGAAAATAACCAATGAAACTTATAGATTGTGGATTATAGAAAAATTCTATACTTGCATTAATATATCTTTCTGCTGGCAAATTTTGATTAGTTTCTACTAAAAAATCATTTATATAATCAGTTATAGCCTTTTCCGCTTTTGGTTCTATCTCTGTTTCATTTAGACCGGCAATTTGGTATATTTCTTCAAAGGTTAAGAGTTTCCCGGTTTTAATATTTAAATTATAGGTGTAGTAGACTGGTTCTTTCCAGGAATCAAGATGTTCTAAAACAACTGATAAAATATCACCATTTAGATAATTTTCATATTTTAAAGTAGATGTTGCCTCTTTATTAGTAAAAGCTTCTCTATATTCATTTATTAATTTATCAAAGATTTCTTTAATTTGTTTATTAGCCTCTTGAGCAGCAGATGAATTAATATTTATATATGGAGCTATGATGTTTTTAACACTAAAAGCTGTATCATAAATATCCTGAAAACTTTCTTCTTCTACTTCATAAGAATACTTGGCATTGTAAACCCAATCTTTATCAGTATCTATTTTTAAACTACTTTTTATGGTAGTGGTTGTATTATCGTTATTTTGAATAGGATTATTATCTTTTTTATTAGATAATACATAACCCGCTAGACCAACAAATGATAATAATAAAATAACTAAAAAGAATATGGCAACCTTAATTTTATTTTCCATAAAAGTCCACCTCTATTATAATTTTAACATATTATGAAAATAATATTTCATTTTTGATTTTTATGATGTAAAGTTATTGTTATTTTTAAATAGAGTATGCCAAAGCAAATATATTCCAGGTATAAATAATAAAGATTCAATATGAGTAAAAATTTCTAATAAATAATCAAAGATATTATAACCGAAGGTAAAAAGATTTAGATACATAATAAAAAAGATTAAAGAATAACTAATGAAATTGATACCTATTATTATTTTAAATATTTTTAACATATTTAATTATATGCAATAAAAAAGTATTACTTGTTTAGTAATACTTCCATTGTTCTTAGCATTTGCACGGTATAACCATATTCATTATCATACCAAGCAACAATTTTAACTAATTTTTTATTGGTTTCTAGTACTTTAGTTGATTTTCCATCGATTAAAGCTCCACAGGGATTACCAATTATATCACTAGAAACTACCGGATCATACGTTAATTTTAAAACTTCATTAGCATTATTTATAAAGATTTTATTTATTTCTTCTTCGCTTACTTCTCTTACTAAGTTTAAGGTTAAATCAATACATGATCCGTCAATTACTGGCACTCTAAATGAAACACCATCAAGTTTACCTTTAACTTCCGGAATTACTTCTCCAATCGATTTAGCAGCTCCTGTCGATGCTGGAACAATATTATCAGCTGCTGCTCTTCCTCTTCGCGAAGCTATACCTTTAGAGTGAACACCATCCATAGTAGCTTGATCATTAGTATAAGCATGAATTGTAGTCATAAAACCTGATTCAATACCAAAATTATCATTGATGACTTTAATAACTGGTGCTAGGCAGTTAGTGGTACATGACGCTGCACTGATTATTTTTTCAGTTCCGTCTAAAGTATGCTGATTTACTCCATAGACAATGGTTTTAATATTTCCTTTAGCAGGTGCAGAAATCACAACATGTTTAGCCCCCGCTTCAATATGCTGCATAGCTTTTTCTTCAGTTGTATAAGCCCCGGTACATTCTAAAACAACATCAACATTTAATTCTTCCCATGGACAATTTTTGGCTTCGCTAATAATAAAGGTTCTAATTAACTCGCCATCAACAATAATACCATTTTCATTATAAGTAATTCCTTCGACATTATAATTACGATGAACAGTATCATATTTCAGTAAATAAGCTAGTTCTTCCGGACTACTTTGGGAATTGATAGCTACAATTTTATAATTATCTGATCCAAATATTTCTCTAAAAGCTACTCTACCGATACGTCCAAAACCATTAATTGCAATATTTTTCATTTTCTACCTTCCTTCAAAATAAGATCCCCCTATAAATTCTCTTAAAACATTATCACTACTGACATATTCACTTGGAATAGGAAAAAACATTTGTAAAAAATCTATAATTCTTCTTGCTTCATTATAATACTTGGATTCAGGTGATATGCTGTATAGAAGTGGTTCAGCATAAACCTTTAATATCCCTATTTCATATATAAATGCTGTATTTAAGATAAAATCAGCTTCATTAGTATATGGAAACACATACTTAACTTCACCTTCTCTAACCTTATCCCACATTTTTAAGGTCATCTCAGCTGTATATCCTCTTGACCAGCTATCTCTTATAATTCTTCTTAAAAGTCTAATATCTATAGTTGATAAATGATTATGTCTGTCAATTCCTAAAGGAGTAAAAGGACTAATATAAATTTTAAGCTTTTGATCTCTAGGAATATCTTTGGTAAGTTCTTCATTTAAGGTATGTAATCCTTCAATTAGTATTATGTCCTTTTCACCTAATTTTATAATCCGGTTTTTATATTCTTTTTCACCTATTAGAAAATTAAAAGTGGGAACGCTGACTGCTTCTCCTGCTAACATTCTCTTAAGATGATTATTAAATAAACCTAGGTCAATTGCTTCGATGCCTTCATAGTTTGGCTCGCCCTTTTCATCTACCGGAGAATCTTTACGATTTTTAAAGTAATCATCTAGTCCCAAATAAATAGGATTTAAACCAAAAGTTTCAAGGAACAATGCTAGTTTTTTAGTGCTAGTTGTTTTGCCACTTGATGAAGGTCCACCTAAAAGAATAATTTTCTTTTTCGATTCTTTAATACGGGCCGCAGCATTATATAATTGATTATCCATCATAATATCATTTTTCTTAATAAAATCCTTAATCTTATTATTA
>CAYQDO010000019.1:0-16964 GCA_964416365.1 uncultured Muribaculaceae bacterium
TTCACTATTAGAGTTGTAAATACACTCATCACCCGCTCCAAAAGATAAAATCGTCACACCAACGACGTTAATTAATTAAATCAATCGAAAGATTGATTTTTTTGTGTTTAAGAAAAGAATGGTGTGTATGATTAATATTACAAAAAAAGAAATCAAAATGAGTTCTAATCTCATCTCTAAAATAGCAATAATTCTAGTAATACTTAAGTCATTAAAAAATATCCATTATTTTTGGATATCCTTTATAAATTGTTTCTTTAGGATTCTTTCATTGTTTTTAGGTCCTGTTCCTAATGCACATATTTCAACATTTGTAGTACTTTCTAGTTCCTTTATAAACTCATCTATATATGTAATATAAGTATAATCTTTATAGTTTCCGGTTAAACCTTTATAGTAATAGTCAAGCTGTTGAAAAAAATTTAAATACAAATCCGATGGAGTATTAATTCTACAATAGTCAACTAGCTTATTTCGATCTAAGTCGAATATTTTTCTTTCCAAGTTTGTAACAGTAGTTTGTTCTGATTGATCTATAATTGTGTTTTCAGGATAATCTTCATATGGTTGTAAATCAATTAAACTAGTTTGATAAATAGATTTTCCCTTAAATTTATACATTAGTCTTTCTAATTCCAATGCTTCTAATAAAGTAATACTACTTAGTGCTTTAATTTTGGATTTATAGTTTTTTCCAAATACGATTTTTAACGCTATTTCGGGGCATTCATAAATAATATTTCTAAGTTTTTTATTGGAAAGATTTCCACCCCCATAAGTATCATCTATATCACCAATGTAAGGAGCACTACCATACATCGAAGCCAAATTAATTTGGGTCCATTTGTGTTCGATTCCTGATCCATTGCCTCCGGTATCAATATATTTACCATCTTGAGTTATGTTACTTATTCTAATCATATAGGGTCTTATAGTCATAATCGTTTGTAATATATGCTCGGGAGATATTCCCGCATCAGCTATTGCTTGACCTGTCGAAACATTGCGATAAGTATTATTAGGATTATTTTCACTGTGGTTTAGACAAAGCCCGCAGCCTTGAAATCCTTCTAAAATTACATATTCCAACGAATTATTAAGATGTTTATCTAATCTTTCTAGCCATTCAGAGCTTGAACAAACTATTGCATTTTTAAAACCTTTAAAAAATTGTAGCTTTTGATCTCTCAGCATTTTATCTTTGTTAACTGCTCCACAGCCTTTATTGGTTGAACCAGTTCTAATATGTTTTTTTTCATATTCCACATGTCTTTCTTCAATTAAAGGCACTCTTTCATGAACAAAAATTTTACGATCTTTCACATATTTACTAACTCTTTCGTACTCATTTGCGAATGTTTCCATGTTGATTGACGAACCTGGAGCAATAAATAATTCTATTTCAGGACTAACTGAAGATACTGGAATGTTTTGAAAAATAGTTTTATTACCTTTTTCATCAACAAAAGTGTGTCCGGAATTGGGTGAGCAGTTTGTAATAGCTGCACTAATTTTGATTGATTTATCTGTTGCTATTTCTCCAATAACTTTTCCCTTACCACAGCTTCCAATACCACCATCTATGACTGATATTACATTTCTTATCATATTACCCCCACAATTAATTTATTTATTTAGATCATTAATAACACCATTGATTAAATTTAAATCTGAAGGTATTATCCATTTTATATTAGCTTTTTTAAATATTGCTAAAGGAATTATTGCACCACTTCTAGCTCCGTCCATCCATTTAGGATTAGAAGGCATTAATTCATATAGTTTTTGCATAGTAACATTATAAAAAACTTTTTCAGTTCCTTTAATATAGTCTTCTAAACTTAACATATATTTATGAATATTATCATTAAATAAAGTATTTTCAACTAAGTTAAATCCAGTTAATAATTCGAATCTTTCTTCACCGCCAGTGAAGATAGCACAATCATAGTCTTGGTCAAACTGTATTTCAGAAATTTTGCCTAATACAAATTCTTCCATTTCTTCTACTGAATTACCACTTAATTCTTCATTCACTTTTTCAAACCTGTTTAATAAATCAGCAACTCCGACATTTATATTAGTGGAATTAGTAACTTTTTTACCTAAATAGGTTACTAATTCGGTAGTCTTACCACCCATATTAATTATTAACACTTTATTATTATTGTAATCATTTTCCATAGCTTTCGCTAAATAATAATTTTCGATACCATGACTTATAATATTAAAATGCAAATCAAATTTATCATTAAACATTTTTACTAATTCTAATTTTCTTTCTGGAATTAAATTTCTAAATATACCTGTAACATAAATGTGCGTATTGTAATATTGTAAATCATATTTAGATTTAATCTCTTCAAAATAATTACATAACTCATCTAAATTCTTTTTACTAATGCCTTTTTCAGCATCAAAATCATTTTTAAAATAAATAGAATGTTCTTCTAAAAGTTTCAAAATATTTTCATAAGAGTATATCTTGATGGTTGATGATCCTAAATCAATATAATAATGTTTCATAATTCACTTCCTATAAAATTTATTTTATCATATTGTTATCATTTTTGAACAATTTTATGTTAAAATATAGCTAGTGATAATATGAAAAAAAAGAGAATTATAATTTATACATTATTTATAATCTTCGTTATTAGTTTAACGGTGTCGATTTATAAAATTATTACTTGGCAAAAAGATAATAAAGACATTAATAAACAATTAGACAATATTCACAAGTCAGTTGAGATAAAAGAAGTACCAGATAATAATTCAGAAATTATTAAGCAAAAAGAAGAAATCCCTAAATCAAATCCTTATTGGGATTATATTAAAATGAATTTAATAAATGTTGATTTTAAGGAAATTCAAAAAACCAATAAGGAAGTAAAAGGCTGGATTCAAGTAAATGGAACTAATATTAATTATCCCTTTGTTCAAACAACAAACAACGAATATTATTTAACCAGAGCATTTGACAAATCATACAATGATGCAGGTTGGATTTTCTTAGATTACCGTAATAACATTGACACATTAGATAAAAATACTATTATTTATGGTCATAGTAGATTAGATCAAACTATGTTTGGAACTTTAAAAAATATTATGAAAAATAATTGGTATAATAATCCTAAAAATTATATAATCAAGTTATCTACTGAAAATCACAATACTTTATGGCAAGTATTTAGTGTCTATATTATTGATACCACGAGCGATTATCTGCAGATTGAATTTAATAGTGATTCTGAATTTATGAACTTTGCTCAAATGCTTATGAATAGAAGTAGATATGATTTTAAAACCAATATTAATGAAAATGATAAAATAGTTACTTTATCAACTTGTTATAATGATAATAAGAAAGTAGTAATGCATGCTAAACTTATTAAAATAGAAAACAAAAACTACTAGCTTGTATAGTAGTTTTTTTATTTATGATAATGATGAGCATGCCCTTTAATACCATATTTTTTTGAAATGGGATCTTTAAATATTTCTATCTTAATGGGTTGTAAAGTAAGTATCATATAAAGACCAAAAATTATGAATATACCCACACAAGATAAATATTGAAAAGTATAGTTTAAAGCTTTTAAATCAATAAAATATTTAAAACAATATTGACTGATTATTATTGATAAATAAAAGATTATGATATCAATAGCTAAAATATGTTTCTTGGTCAATTGGGTATATAGATAATAAAGCAGAGGTATAATTATTATTAAAGAAAGTAAACTAATAAATTTAGCTATAAAGTAATTAGAATTACTACCATAAACAAATCCATCATATACAGCCCATAAAAATGTTGGAGTTAGAGTTATTTTAATATGCTCCCAGAGGCTTTCATTAACTGCGGCAAATAGTGCAACCACTTTATTGTGATTACTTAGTTCGTATAAGAAATGTCCAATAGTACCAATAACTGATATAACAATAATACTTAATAACATTTATATTCTCCTTTTACTATTGTCATTATAACACAATTTCTATTGACATTAACAAGGGCGTCCAATAAAATATATTTTTATTGAAAGGAAATATGATATGAAAAGAAAATTTAAAACTAATAATTTATATGTTGGTAAGCTTATGTATATTTCAAATGAAGTTTGTATTCCTGGCTTTATACTATGTGAAGAAACTGCGCTTAAATATTTTTTTACAGCTAGTAGCGAAGATGCTGAGATTTTTCGAGAAGTGTTTACAGGCTTTCAAACAAAAAAAGAAAGTAATGGCGAGTATTTTAATACATTTTATGCTACAAAATTAGAAAAGTATTTAGATTATTTTCCCGAAGAAATTAATCAAGAAATATCGGTTCATAGTTTAATAGTGAAGTTAAATGAAATAAATAAAAATTTAAACAAAAACCAATCTAAAAGCATGATGTAAATAAAATGGTTTTTGACTTTCAAACAGACTTTTTTTATGGTATTATTCTAATGTAGAAGGATGTTTTAAAATGATCGTTTATGAGTCAAGTAAAAAAAAGCAAATAATATTTATCCTCATCGTTTTTGCGGTGCTTTCATTTACCTTTGTATTTGGCTTTGTATACGATTCTCTTACAAAAGATAATAATAAATTAAATGATAAACCAAAAATAGTAGAAAGTTCCGGTTTGGATTTACCTAATAATATTAAAGATATAGAAGGGGATTATGTTACTATTGATTTTAATAAAATAGAAATAGCCAATGTTTCTGACGAAATTAATGATAGTAATCTATCTAAATATTCTAATAAGTTTAAAGAAATCATTGGATCAATAAGTTCAATTGATAGAAAATTTGATTCTAAAAATTATAAAATTTATTATCAAAATGATTATGAAGATAAAGTAGGTTATTTAGATTTTGTATATTATTTAAGTGATAATATCGAAACTAATAAAATATATAGGGTGAGTATTGAAAACTCCAATGTAAAAAGTATAATTTTAAATGGAATCAGAAAAGAAAATGTTGATAACCTAGCAAAAGCCGATGTCACTATTCTTAATCAGAAAATAACTAATTTTGAAAAGAATAAAGCAGAAATATTATTAGCAAGAGTGCCAAACATGTTTACATCTAATAATATTTTAGATAATAATGGGAACATTAAACTAGATAGCATTAATAAAATATTTAACAATATTAAAGAAAAATATTATTATGATTATAATTTCAATAAATTATTATATAGATTAGGATTTGCTATCAATAGTGATAAAATAGCCACTTTAGGACAGGTTACGGAATTCGAACTTTAACAAGGAAAGTATTGACTTAATATAGCTTCTTTGTTATATTAGGTTAAGTCAAAGAAATGATTTCATTTCTTTGACTACTGAACCAAGCATTATTTGTGGTGTTTGGTTTATTTTTTAAGAAAAAAACTTTACAAAATCAAAAAAACTATGTTATAATTCTCATGTACTGCCCGATTAGCTCAGTCGGTAGAGCGCACGGCTGTTAACCGTTAGGTCGCTGGTTCGAGTCCAGCATCGGGCGCCATTTGAAAATTAACAAACGAAAAGTTTGTTTTTTTATGTCAAAATATATAGTGAAAAATATGTTTTTTTTTGTACTCTCTCTTGCTATTCAAGTGAACCGATGGTATAATTTAAACTAGGATGGTGCATAGTGATGGCAATAGCATTATTTGATAATGGAAAAGATATTTATTTTTATAATTTGCTAGCAGCACGTAAATTAAAATCTATAAGGCGAGAAAGAGATGGATACGAGAAAGAAATCGTTAACGCCATTAATTCTTGTGGAGAAATCTTAAAAAAATATGGCGCTAGATGTAATTATATTGAGCGAATTCATGATATTGAACAAAAGATGGAACCGAAAGGCATATTGCCGACTTCTGCAAACCGAGAGGAAAGTAATCATGTTGAACAAATTGGTAAATTAACTGATGAGTTAACAGAATTAATTAAAAGTATCCCTCGCGAGGCAAGCGAAGACTTAGAATTTTATTCTAAAAAAATTATAGATCGTAGAAGACGAATTGATGACACTTTTAAAAAAGAAAAAGAATTATTAGACTTGTATCCAGACGCTGATAAGGTTGATTATCAACAAATTTTTAATGCCTTAAAAAGTATTTTTGATAAAATCAGATCTTTTACGGGAGAAGAGATAGAAAAAAGAAGTATTGGTGATGAACTTGGCTTTCCTAAACAACAAAAAGTAATACGTATATCGCAAGCATCAGAAAGTATATTGAATTTAGTTCGTCAGAAAGATTATTCTGCAGAATTGACCAAGCCGATTACAACAGGCTTATTCGAGGTTGTTGGCGAAGTATTTTCAGAAGTTAATTCTAACCCAAAGACTTCTAAATCAATATTAGAAGAAAAAATACCAACTATTGAACCTAAAACCGAAATTAATCCTATTATCGAAGAAGAACTGAAAAATGAAGAACCATTGGTTCAAAAAATTAAAACAGACTCAGTACTTGATATTACTGAACAAGATTTAAATGAACCAATAAAAGAAGAACCAGCTATGATCGAAGAAACTTTGGTTGAGCCAGTTATTACTGAAGAAACTATAGAAGAATCAATTGAAGCAAAAGAAGAAACAGTTAAAGCTGAAGAGATAGTTCCAGAACCAGTTAAAGAAGAATCAACAGAAATTCAAGCTGAAGCAAAAGAGGAAGAAGTAGATGATCCAAATCTTGTTGCTTTCGAAATGCCTGATGAATTTACACTAGCTGATTTAGCGCAAGCTATTGATGAAACAAACTGGCAAGATGTCTACAAAGCTATCTATGAAGCTAATAAGGGAAAATTTGATAAAATTATTGCTGAGAAGAATAATGGCAGTCTTGAAGGTATTGAATATAATAACAAGATATTTGCGGGCTTAACTTTTAAAATTCCAACTATCATAACTCAAACTAAAGAAGAGGAAAAAGGTTTAGCTAAAGCGGCTTAGGAGGTAAACATGTTTTTTGCAAAAAATGAAATAATTGAATTAGAAGATAAAAAGTATTTAGTTTTAAATTCGTCAATAGTTGATAATGAGATTTACTATAAAGTCTGCGAAGTAAATACCGAAGAAAACACTGTTGATGCCAAAGAAATTTACATCCAAGCAATTAAAGAATATGGAACATTATATATTGAAGAAGTAAAAGACCAAAAAATTATAGAAGAATTAAATAAAATAATGAAGAGCTGAAGAGCTCTTTTTTTGTCGAATTTATTTTCCACCCATTTACTTAATATTTAAACGTGATATAATAAAACTAGAATATAGTAGAAGAGGTAGTTTAATGAAGAGATTAATACTATTACTTTTTTTAGTCTTATTATTAACAGGGTGTGCTAAAGACGAAAATACTTTATTTATGGTTACTGAAGCAGGATTTGCTCCCTATGAATATTATGAAAATAATAAAGTTGTCGGGATAGATGTTGATATCGCTGAAGAGATAGCCAAAAGATTAGATAAAAAGTTAGTAGTCAAAGATGTAGCCTTTGATTCTATTATTAATGAACTTAACAGTGGCAAAGCAGATTTTGCTTTAGCGGGAATGTCAATAACTGAAGAGAGAAAAGAAGAAGTAGATTTCTCTATCGAGTATGCAATTAGTAAACAAGTTATTGTTGCTTTAAAGGATACCAATATTAAAAAAGTCAGTGATTTAAACAATAAAAAAATTACTGTTCAACTTGGTAGTGTTGCTGATAGTTACGTTTCAAAGAATTTTAAAAATGCCAAATTAATTCAACAAAAAAAATTTTTAACTGCAGCTGAAGATATAAAAGGTAAAAAAGCTGATTGTTTAATCATGGATGAATTACCAGCTGTTGAGTTAGTAAAAAATAATCCGGAATTAAAAATATTAGATATTGAAATGTTTACTGATAAATATGCAGCAGTTGTATCCAAAGGAAATACCGAATTGCTAGAACAAATTAATGAAATACTACAAGATTTAATAGATAGTGGTAAAATTAATGAATTTACCATTAATCATACTAGTAAGTAGGTATTTTTATGAGAGAGCTGTACAAGACAATCATATATGATCAACGTTATTTACTAATTTTAAATGGCTTAAAGAATACCATTATTATAACAATTGGTGCCTTAATTATTGGTATAGCCATAGGTATCATTATTACCATTGTTCAAAACAATTACAAAGAAAATAAAAAGAATAAACTTTTATATTATTTAGCTAACCTTTATGTCAAAGTAATTAGAGGAACACCAGTACTATTACAACTTATGATTATTTATTACATTATTCTTAAATCATCAAATGTAAGTATGATAATTATTGGTATTATCGCTTTTGGAATAAATTCTGGGGCATATGTTTCCGAAATATTTCGTACTGGAATTGAAGCAGTTGATAAAGGTCAAATGGAAGCTGGCAAAAGTTTGGGATTAAAGTACCGTCAAATTATGAATTACATTATTTTACCCCAAGCTTTTAAAATTTCTTTGCCTGCTCTAGGTAATGAATTTATCACTTTAATAAAGGAAACATCGGTTGCTGGATATATCGGTATAATTGAGCTTACTAAAAGTGGCGATATAATTGCTTCAAGAACTTATAATTATTTCTTCCCACTAGTTATAACGGCTTTAATTTATTTGTTTCTAACTTTAGGAATTACCAAATTACTTAATAAATTAGAAAAAGGTGATTCTAATGCTTGAAATTAAAAACTTAGTTAAACGTTTTGAAAAAGTTAACGCTTTGGAAGATATTAATTTAACTATCCAAAAAGGTGAGAAAATTGTTATTATTGGTCCATCAGGTTGTGGTAAATCAACCCTTCTTCGATGTATTAATTTATTAGAAATTCCAACATCGGGCATAATAAAGTATCACAATATTGAAACAAAAGACTATAAAAGTGATGTTTTAAGCCAAAAGATAGGAATGATATTTCAAAATTATAATTTATTTAATCATTTAACTATTATTAAAAATATTACCTTAGCGCCAATTAAATTAAAAGTAATGACCAAAGAAGAAGCTTATAAAAAAGGCATGAAAATGCTTAAAATGATGAAATTAGGTAATAAGGCGGGTAATTATCCAAGGGAATTATCCGGAGGTGAAAGGCAAAGAGTAGCTATTATTCGCAGTCTGATTCTATCTCCAGAAATAATATTATTAGATGAACCTACGGGAGCATTAGATCCAGAAAATATTAAAGATGTTCTGGAAATATTAAAAGAGATTGCCAAAGATGGCATGACTATGATAGTCGTTACCCATGAAATGAATTTTGCTAGAGAATTCGCAGATAAAGTAATATTCATGGATAAGGGTAAGATAGTAGAGGAAGGATCATCTGAAGAAATATTTGATCATCCTAAAAATGAAAGACTTAAGGAATTCTTAAGCAAAATAGAATCTTAAAATAAAGGAATAGAAAGGGAATAACTATGATTAATGTAAACAGTGAAATTAAACCACTAAAAAAAGTTTTGGTCCACAGGCCTGGAAATGAATTACTAAATTTAACACCAGATTCTTTGCAAAGGCTACTTTTTGATGATATTCCATATCTAAAAGTTGCTCAAGAGGAACATGATGAGTTTGTCAAAATAATGAGAGATAATGGTGTTGAAGTAGTTTATTTAGAAAATTTAATGGCTGAAGTATTGGATATTAATCCAAATATTAGAGAAAAATTTATTAGACAATTTATTTATGAAGCCGATATTAAAACACCAAAATATCGAGATGTTCTTTTTGATTTTTTAAATGGTTTTCATGACAGTAAAGAACTAGTCTTAAAAACTATGGAAGGAATCAATATTAATGAGCTTACTGCTATGGAAAGAAATGTTGCTCATTCTCTTATTGACCTTATAACAGAAGATAGCAAATTTTTAGCTGATCCAATGCCAAACTTGGTATTTACTCGTGATCCTTTTGCTTCTATTGGTAATGGAATAAGTTTAAATAAGATGTATGCAGTAACTAGATGTCGTGAGACAATCTATGCTGATTATATATTCAAATATCATCCTGGTTATAAAAATATAATTAGGTATTATAATCGTGATTTGCCATATCACATTGAAGGTGGCGATATTCTAGTTCTTAATGAAAATACTTTAGCTATTGGTATTTCTCAAAGAACAATGGCTGAAAGTATTGAAACTTTAGCAAGTAACTTATTTAAAAACGATACTTCTAAAGTGAATACCGTTTTAGCATTTAAAATACCTGACTGTCGTGCGTTCATGCATCTAGATACAGTCTTTACGCAAATTGACCACGATAAATTTACTTTTCATCCAGGAATAATGGAAACCTTAGAAGTATACGAAATAACGCCAAGATTAGAAACTGTTGAAAAGGAAGATATTAATGTTCGTAAAATTGAAGATAGCCTGGAAAATATTCTTGAAAAATATATTGGGCACAATATTGAATTAATTCCTTGCGGAGCTGGAGATCAAATCATTTCCGAAAGAGAACAATGGAATGATGCATCTAATACTTTATGTATTGCTCCAGGTGTTGTAATTGTTTATGATCGTAATAATATTACTAATTCATTACTTAGAAGAGAAGGCATTAAAGTTTTAGAAATGCCAGGTAGTGAATTATCAAGGGGTCGTGGTGGTCCTAGATGTATGAGTATGCCATTAACAAGGGAGGATTAGGATGAATTTATCAGGAAGACATTTTCTTAAATTGCTAGATTATACACCAGAAGAAATTCAAAAACTATTAAAAATTGCTAAAAAATTTAAAGAATTAAAGAAGAATAATATTCCCCATAAATTTTTAGAAGGCAAAAATATTGTTTTATTATTTGAAAAAACATCCACTAGAACAAGATGCTCATTTGAAGTTGCTGGTTTTGATTTAGGTATGGGAGTAACATACTTAGATGCATCTAGTAGTCAAATGGGTAATAAAGAAAGTATTGAAGATACAGCTAAAGTTTTAGGAAGACTTTATGACGGTATTGAATATCGCGGATTTGGTCAAGATATAGTTGAAGAATTAGCTAAATATTCGGGTGTTCCTACTTGGAATGGATTAACTGATGAATTTCATCCAACTCAGATGTTGGGAGACTTTTTGACCGTTGAAGAACATTTTGGATATTTAAAAGGATTAAATCTAACGTTCGTTGGTGATGGTCGAAATAATGTGGCCAATTCTTTAATGGTGGCATGTGCCAAACTGGGAATTAATTATACCTGTTTAGCACCTGAGAAATTATATCCAAGCGGCTCATTAATTGATACTTGTAAAGAAATTGCTAAACAAAATAATGCTAATATTACTATTACAAGTAGTATTGAAGAAGGTACCAAGGATGCCAACATTATTTATACTGATGTCTGGTTTTCAATGGGGGAACCAGAAGAAATTTGGGAAGAAAGAATTAATCTATTAAAACCATATCAAGTTAATACTAAACTTATGGAAATGGCTAATCCTAATTGTATTTTTCTTCATTGTCTGCCATCATTCCATGATACCAATACTAAAGTTGGTAAAAAGATATCTGATAAGTATGGCCTTTCTGCCATGGAAGTTACTGATGAAGTATTTAAATCTGATAAATCTTTAGTATTTGAAGAAGCTGAAAATAGAATGCATACAATTAAGGCTATCATGTATGCGACATTATCTGATAAAGATATATAAAGGGATTAAATCAACTAATGTTGATTTAATATATAGTTTGCTATTTATTATAATAGACTAGCACTGGAAATATTATTAGTCTAATTAAAACTGTTTGATTATTAAATTCGTACCGCTTTTTAATTAAACCAGTTTTAAGATAAATAGTTAACTAAAAAGAAAAAAATGAAGGAGTGAAAAATTTGAGTAAAAAAGAAAAGAAAAAATCTCCTACTAATATGGGGAGAAAAGGTCTTACAGCATTTTCCATTATATTAATTTTACTAGTATTAGTAGCTGCAGCAACTTGGTTTATTCCAGATGTAACAAGCGCAAAGCTTTCTGATATCATAATGGCTCCAGTCAATGGCTTCGGCAGTGCCGTGGATGTCTGTATTTTCGTATTGATACTTGGTGGTTTCCTAGCTATTGTTAAAAAGACTGGCGCATTAGAGGCCGGAATTGCTACTTTGGTAAGAAAACTTAAAGGAAGAGAATTACTACTTATTCCAGTGCTAATGTTCGTCTTCTCAGTTGGCGGTACTACATATGGTATGCTTGAGGAAACTGTTGGTTTCTACGCATTACTAGCAGCTACAGTAGTAGCTATGGGTTATGATACTCTAGTTGGAGCAGCTATTGTCCTATTAGGTGCTGGTTCTGGTGTTTTAGGATCAACAATTAACCCATTTGCTGTTGGTGCAGCCGTAAGTGCATTACCAGAAAATATTAAGGCTGACCAATCAGTAATTCTTATAGTAGGAGTTATTCTATGGCTAACATCTTATTTAATCTCAGTCTTCTTTGTTATGAGATATGCTAAGAAGGTTAAGAGAGATAAAGGCTCTACTTTCTTATCATTACAAGAAAGAAAAGACATGGAAGAAGAGTATGTTAATAAGAAACATAATGAAGACAGTGCTAAATTAACTAAAAGACAAAAGATTGTTTTATGGTTATTTGGTCTAACATTTGTTGTTATGATTGTTGGTTTCATTCCGTGGGTTGACTTTGGAGTTATTTCAGCTGAAGTTGCTGATGCCGGAACTCACTGGTCAGCAGTATTAACCGGAAACTGTTTTGGTTACTTCTATTTCCTAGATGCCGCAACTTGGTTCTTAATAATGGCTGTCATTATTGGTATGGTTGGTGATTTAGGAGAAGAAGGAATTGTTGATACCTTTATGAAAGGTGTTGGCGAAATTGTTTCAGTTGTAATGATTATCGCTGTTGCTAGAGGTATTAGAGTAATCATGGAAACAACTGGTTTAGGAGACTTTATCATAGGTAAAGCAGTAGAAGCATTACAAGGAACATCACCTTATGTATTTGCTCCACTAGATTACATCTTACATATCCTATTATCAATATTGGTACCATCAAGTTCTGGTCTTGCCACATTATCAACACCAATCGTAGCACCAGTCGCAGGTGGTATTGGTTTAGATCCATCAGTTACTATCATGATTTTAGTAGCTGCTAACGGACTAGTTAACTTAATTACTCCAACTTGTGGCTCTATAATGGGTGGTTTAGCACTTGCTAAAGTTGAATACCGCACATGGTTAAAATGGGGCTTCAAAGTAGTCTTCACCATTGGTGTAGCTACTATGATTATCCTGACAGCCGCAATGGTAATATTATCTTAATAATAAAAAAAAGAAATAATTAATTATTTCTTTTTTTCATTTACATGCACTAATCTTCTTTCGACTGTGTATTGAGCTTCAATAGGCACTTCGCCTGCTTCAAGTAAAGTTAAATCATTAGTATCATTGATTTGTTTATTGTTACTATAAAAAACATTTCTCAATTCTCGTAGGACTTGTAAATTATTGTTGTTATCTAAAAAATAAATAAATCTGTTAAACATCTCTGTTTTTTCATTCTCATCTTTGTTTATTTTAATATTAATAGACTTGTCTTCAGTTATTACCGCATTTTTTAACCTATTTAATTCTACTGGAACATTAGCTGAATAGGTTAGTTCGCCAGCTAATGAACTCAAGGCCGCTTTAGCTTTAATTTTGTCTCTTTTGAATTTTTTGTGTTTTTTGTCTACATCATAAAATATTTGTCCACTATATGCCACTGCATTAAAAAACAACCAATTTGACCATGATATAGGAAAAATTTTTGTAAGCATAACAGTCAGTGTAATTAATGAGAAAACAATAATGGCCGATATCGTATCTGTAATAATTATTCCTAATGGCTTGAATTCCTTATTTAAAGTTTCAATAGCTGTTTTAATATCTTCATTATTTTCTAAATCTATCATAACTGTCTCCTTTTTTTAATAATACCTTACATTTTTTTTTATTTTGTCAAACAAAAAAAGATGGTTTTGAATAGAATTTGACTTTTTTCCCCATAGTATGATAGAATATAACTCGTTCGTCTGGGGAGGGGAACAAATAATAATGAAAACAAAATTATCTTCACCGAAGATATTAAACATTGTATTATGTATTGTTATATTAGTCGTATTTGTTTTAACTATTGGAAATAGAATAAACACTGAAATATTAACTGATAATATTTCAGAGGTGGTACCCCTCGGTAGCCCGATAGGGTATAAATATCAGAAATTAAATATTAAATTTGAAAATAAATTAACCGAAGAAGAATTAACAGCTCAAATCTTAAATTTAGATTATTATCTTCAAGAATATGAAGAGACGATAAAATTTTATAGTAAGTTATTTGATTATAACTATGAAGATATAGTAAATGATTTAAGAAATAGCGAAAAAAATAATGAATCTTTTGAAGCAACTAATTTAGGCTATTTAAAAGATTCGGAAAATAACTTAAAAACTTATCCTAATGTAGAATATGGTTTAATTGAATATTTCTATGAACTAAATGAAATTAAAACAATTTCACGTCAAGCAGAATATCGTCCATACACTGGAAAACCAGAGTATGTAGAAAATTTAATCCAGTATTTTGCCGATATATATGATAATGTTGATAAAAACACTTTATTAGGTATTGGTGCTGCCGAATCTGGACATTATAAAGTGAAATATATGCTTAAAAATAATAATGTTTATGGTGGTATGAGTAGTAAAGGTTTAATCAGACATAATAATATAGAATTAGGAGTTTTAAGTTTTGTCAGACTAATGTCTCGTAATTATTATGGAAAAGGACTAAGTACTTTACAAGAAATTGGCAGAGTATATTGTCCAGTATATATAAATGGGGTAAAACAAGCAAGACCTCACTGGATATACTTAGTTACCAATACGAAAGACAAATATGCTAGTTATACAAATACAATTACAATCGAAAATTTAATAGAATGGAAAGAGAGAGTCTAACTTTCTCTTTTTTGTTTACAAAAAAATTGTAATAAAAAAATATATTTTATATAATGGTGATATAAGGTGGTAATTATGCGTAAGGATAAAATCAATTATTATTTAGATATAGCCAAAGCAGTTAGTGAAAGAGCAACCTGTCTAAGAAGAAAATATGGTTGTGTAATTGTTAAAGATGATGAAATTATTGCAACAGGATATAATGGAGCTCCTAGAGGAAGAAAAAACTGTGATGATCTTGGATATTGCATGCGAGATAAAATGAATATTCCCAGGGGAGAAAGATATGAGATGTGTCGCAGTGTTCATGCTGAGCAAAATGCTATTATAAGTGCGCCTCGTAAAGACTTGATTGGAGCAACGATATATATAACCTCAATAAATGTTAAAACAGGAGATATCGAACCAAAAAGTACCTCTTGTATGATGTGCAAAAGAATAGTTATCAATGCGGGAATCAAAGAAGTAATAGTTAAAGAACCAGGTGAGGGGTATACTATATATAAGGTAGAAGATTGGATTACCGATGATGATTCTTTAAAAGGAGAATTTGGTTACTAATGAAAACAATTATTGACGTAGATGTATATAACAAGAAAGTCATTTTAAGATGTGATTTTAATGTTAGTATTAAAGATGGTAAGATCTTAAGTGACGAAAGAATCATTGCTTCTTTAGATACTATCAAATATTTAATCAACAGTAATTGTAAATTAATTATTATGAGTCATTTAGGTAAAATAAAGACCGAAGAAGATAAACATAAAAATTCACTAAAAATTGTTTATGAAAGACTAAAAGAATTATTGCCTGATGTAAAAATAAACTTTTGTCCAGAAACTAGAGGTAAAGTTTTAGAAGATTGTATTCTTACTTTACAAAGTGGGGATATTCTTTTAATGGAGAATACCCGTTTTGAAGATTTAAACAATAAGAATGAAAGCAACAATGATTTAGAACTAGCTAAATATTGGGCTAGTTTAGGAGAAGTTTTTATCGATGATGCTTTTGGCATGACTCACCGTAAGCATGCTTCTAATAATGGTATTAAGAAATTTTTACCATCAGGAGTCGGGTTTTTAATTGCTAAGGAACATGAAATGCTAGAACCTCTAATGAACCCTGAAAAACCATTTGTGGTTATCATGGGGGGAGCTAAGGTAGAGGATAAGAATTTACTTATCAGTAACATTATTAAAAGAGCCGATTATTTATTATTAGGTGGAGGAATAGCTAACACCTTTTTAGCAGCTAATTTTAATGTTGGCAAATCCTTAGTAAGTGAAGATTATATTGAAGAAGCTAAAAAACTTCTTTCTATATATAAGGAAAGAATAATATTACCAGTAGACGTAATTGTTAAAAACAATGAAGATATTTACACCAAAAAAATTACTGAACTAAACGATGATGACATAATATATGATATTGGTCCACATACTATAAAAGACTATGAACAATACATTAAACAAGCAAAAACAATTTTTTTAAATGGTACAGCCGGGCTGTATGAGGATAAGAATTTTGAACAAGGTACTAAAAGGATTTTAGAATTATGTTCTAAAAGTAATGCTAAAGTTATTCTTGGTGGCGGAGATGCCTTATCTAGTGCAGACTACTTTAAGATTAAAGATTTCTATCATCTATCAACCGGTGGTGGAGCTACATTAGATTATATAAGTAATGGAAAACTAGCTTGTATGGAGGAAGATTAATGCTAATAATTCTTAATCATAAAATGAATCTTAATATTGATGAAATAAAAGACTATGAAAAGATATTGAGAGATTATGATGTAGTTGTTATGCCTCAAACACCTTATATGAGTCTTTTTACGCATGGTAAATATACTTTAGGAAGTCAATGTATCAGTGAGTATAATGCCCCAGGTGGGGTAAGCCCAGAAAGTCTTTCTACCATGAATGTTAAATATGTTTTGGTGGGTCATTATGAAAGAAGAAATATTCAAAGAGATACTGATGAAGTAAT
>CAYQDO010000020.1:0-16892 GCA_964416365.1 uncultured Muribaculaceae bacterium
TGCCTTTGGAGTACGACCTGTAATCTCAATTAATTCTGAAATAAGTGTAACAGGAACAGGAAGTGCAACCGATTCATATGTAGCGGTGTGACAAATAATATATAAAATTTGTACTATATTTTTTTCATACTTCAACTGATTTAAGTCTTTATCATAAAGGTCATTTTTACAAGTTTAATAGCTTGTTTTAATTTTCTCCAAACGATGGTTCTGATCCTTTTTTAAAGTAAAATAAGGTACTTTTTTTACTTATAGTGTCATGTTCTCCCGTAATCGAATTTAGAGGAAGTGCAACAACATTATCAGACATATCATACCATTTTCTTTCTACATCTTTTAAACTGTATTCAACAGTTTCATACCAGATTTCCTTTATCTTTTTAGAATAAGAATTATCTACTTTTTTATTATAATCATTACCACTCCAAACTAACATAAGAATATCCGGATTATAACCAACTATCCAATAATCAAAGTCAGTAGTTCCACTTTTTAAAGCAAATCTACGAGATAATTTTGAACCTAAAGATAATACGGTTGGTGTAGCATAATCTAAAAAGTGTGAGTCATAAGTTGTAGTCATTAATTCATTTATTATGTAGGTATAGTCTTTGTCTAAAACATTTTCTGGCTCAGGTTCATATTCATAAATGACATTTCCACTAGAATCTTCAACTTTTTTTATAAAATGAAGTTTGTTATAAGTTCCGTAATTAGCTAGAGTATTATAGGCATGGGCAAAATCAAACATATTAAATTCTGTGGCACCTAAAGCTAGGGAAGGATTAGGTATTGATTCATTTTTTAATCCTGCCAATTTTAAAGTATCTAATAAAACTTGTTCTCCTAAAAACAAGTGAGTTTTAACGGCATAAACATTATCTGAATAGGATAAGGCAGCAGCCATAGTAATATTTTTATTTCCATAAATGTTGGCATAATTAGTCGGTTCATATTTTTTATTATCAGCAAAAACAAAACTTGTTAATTCACTGCGAAACGTAGAAGCAGTAGTCATATTGTTTTCTAATGCTCCATAATATAAAAAAGGTTTAATTATTGAACCCACTTGTCTTTTAGCTTGCATTACCCGGTTATATTGACTTTTAGCATAATCAACACCACCGGCTAAAGCAAGAACTCCTCCCGTGGATGGTTCTACAACAATACTCGCCGTTTGGACATTTTCATCAGTAATTTGTTTTATGATAGTTTCTTCCATTTTCTTTTGAATTTCGATATCTAGATTAGTGTATATTTTTAATCCCCCGGATTTTATAAGTGATTTTGGTATCATACCTAAACCATTCAATTCACTTAATACCGCATCATGATAATACATTACAGTTTGCAAATTATTGGTTTCTTTTTTACCATAAATTTCAACTTTTTCTTTAAATAAACTATTATATTCTTCCTCTGTAATATATTCATTTTTTACCATACTACTAGCTACAGTCTTGGCTCTTTTAATACACAAATCATAATTATTTATAGGATTATAATTTTCTGGGCTTCTGGGAATTCCTACTAAGATAATAGCTTCTTCTAGGGTTAAGTCTTTACTATTTTTATTAAAATAATATTGACTGGCATTTTCGATACCAAAGTTTCCTCTGCCAAAATTAATAGTATTTAAATAGCCTTCTAGAATTTCATCTTTATTGTAATGGACTTCTAGATTCATTGTTAAAAAAGCTTCTTCAATCTTTCTTTTCCAAGTTTGATCAAAATCCAAGTACATATTTTTTACATATTGCATAGATATAGTAGAAGCACCAGCCGTAATTCTTTTTTCTTTAAAATTAGTAAATAAAGTTTTAATTATTCTTAAATAGTCAAAACCATTATGTTTATAAAAATTTTTATCTTCTACACTGATAATAGCATTTATAACATAAGGAGAAACATCTTTTAATTTTACCCATTCTCTCCCATCGCTTCCTTGATATACGGCAATTTTATTACGATCATATATATTGATAGCATTGGCCGTATTTAAAGTTATTTTAGGGGAAAAATAAGCATACAAATAAAGACCTACGATAATAACTAGGCCTGTAAAAAAGGAAATTATTCCAAATTTATATAAAAATCTAATTACTTTCATATTTCACCTCTATTATTATGGATTAATTAGAGGTATTTATGCTAAAATACATAAAAGTGATTTATATGAATAAAATAGAATTTTATAAAGATAATAAAAAAATAGTAATTGATGGTAATATTTCTTTTGATGAAAAGAAATTAAAAATTATTAAAGATAATGAAGATTATATAATTGTGTTAGATTTCCAAAAAAAACAATGTCAATTGACATTGAAAAATCATAAATTATCATTAGATATAAAAGTTATGGAAATGGATTATTTTCAGGAAGAAAATGGCCTGATTTTTAACTATATATTGGAAACCGAACCAGAAGTAAAAAATACAATTAAAATTAAGATTTAACAGCATAATATTTTTGTTGACAATATAGTATATTATGATAAAATGATACTGTTTAAAAAAAGAAAGAAAAAATATATGATATCCATTTTAAAGAAAAGAGGTAATAAAAATGATTAAATTGACCCAAGAAGAAAAAGATACTATGTCTTATGATGATGTAGCAGATTTAATATTAAAAGATAGTAATAAAAAAATAAAAACTCCTGACTTATTTAAAAAGGTAATTAAAGCAATGTCCTTACCAGAAGAAGAATTTTCTAGAGGGATAGGAGATTTCTTTGAATTACTAATTACTGATAAAAGATTTATTCTTTTAGAAGATGGTTATTGGGATTTAAAAATAAATCACAAAACTAAAATAACTATTGATGAAGACGAAGAAGATTTAGAGGATTTGGAACTACTTGAGGATGAAGACGAAGAGGAAGAACAAGATTTAGATATTAATTATGACGATGATGCACCTGTTGATGATGAAGAAACTAATGATTTAGATGATTTGGTAATAATTGATGATTCTGATGAAAGTGATGAAATGATAGTTTAGAGCTATCCTTTTTTACTACTTACAGACTAGAAAAGAGGAAAAATAATGATTGAAAGACTGGAAATTATCAAAAAAAGATTTGATGAAATAAATGCAGAATTATTAAACCCTGATGTTCTTCAAGATTATGCTAAACAAAAAAAACTAAATCAAGAAAAAAGCACTTTAGAAGATGCAGCATTAAAATTTGAGGAATACTTAAGAATAACTAACGAAACAGCTGGATTAAAAGAACTTTTAAACGAACCAGAAATGATAGAAATTGCTAAAGCAGAGTTAGAACATAATGAAGCACAATTAGAACAAATAACTAAAGAACTAGAAATTATGTTAATTCCCAAAGATGAACATGATGGCAAAGATATTATCATGGAAATCAGAGGAGCAGCCGGTGGAGATGAAGCCAACATTTTTGCTGGGGATTTATTTAGAATGTATTCTAGATATGCTGATAAAAATAATTGGAAAATGGAAGTAAACCATGAAATTGAAGGAACTTCCGGGGGATATTCAACTGTTGAATTTTCAATCACTGGAAAAAATGTTTATTCAAAGTTAAAATTTGAAAGTGGTACTCACCGTGTCCAAAGAGTGCCAGAAACGGAAACTCAAGGTAGAGTACATACTTCCACAGCTACAGTCCTAGTAATTCCTGAAGTAGAAGATGTTGATGTTGAACTTAAAACAGAAGATATCAGAGTAGATGTTTACCGTAGTAGTGGAAAAGGTGGACAAGGTGTTAATACCACTGATTCAGCGGTAAGATTAACTCATATTCCTACAGGAATTGTTGTGACCTGCCAAAATGAAAGAAGTCAAATCAAAAACAAAGAACGAGCTATGGTTGTTTTAAAATCTAAAATATATGACATGGCTGTACAAGAAAGAGAAAAAGCCAATTCTGCGGAACGTAAAAGTAAAATAGGTACTGGAGATCGTTCTGAAAAAATAAGAACTTATAATTATCCTCAAAATCGTATAACTGATCACCGTATTAATTTCAGCATTATGGAATTAGACCGTGTTATGGATGGAAACCTTGATCCAATTATTGAAACACTGTTTACTGAAGATCAAAGAAGAAAAATAAATGGCAATGAATAAACCAGATAATATTTCTTTAAATGATTGGAGACATTTAGAAAGAAAATATAAAAATTTAGAACAGGTAGTCCAAAAAATTAATCAAGGATATCCCATCCAATATTTAATTGGTGATGTTGATTTTTATGGACATCAAATATTAGTTAATGAAAACGTCTTGATCCCGAGATTTGAAACGGAAACTTTAGTAGATAAAACTATAAAATACATTGATAAATTAGGTTTAGATAAAGCTTCGGTTTTAGAAATTGGAACAGGATCTGGATGTATTAGTATTGCCTTAAAAAGAAATCAACCAAGTTTAGAAATAACAGCAATCGATATTAGTCGCAAAGCTTTAACCTTAGCTAAGAAAAATGCCCGAATAAATAAAACCAAAATAAATTTTATTCAAAAAAATTTATTTAAATTTAATTTAGTTAATAATTACGATGTTTTAATAAGTAATCCACCATATTTAATAAAAGGTGAAGTTGTCGATGGAAAAACTAATTACGAACCTAACATAGCCTTATACGCTGATAAAACAGGTTTAAATTTCTATATAGAAATATTTGGTATTGCTAAAGAGGTTTTAAATAAGAAATTTTTAATAGCTTTAGAGATTGACGAAGATAGGGCAGCTGAAGTAAAAAAACAAGCTTTAAAAAATTTTCCGAAAAGTAAAATAAAAATTGAAAAAGATTTAAACCAAAAAAATCGTTATGTTTTTGTATATAGTGAATAAAAAATAAGAACGCTTCTCATTATTACTTTGAAAGGAAGTGTTTTTTTATCAAAAAAATACTTGTTCTCTTAGCAGTTATGGTAGTATTTTCCGTATATGCTAAAGCGCAAAATGAAGATATTGTGATTATTCCTGATAATTCATTAAGATTTAGGGTTATAGCTAATAGTAATTCTTTAGATGATTATTTAATAAAAACTAAGGTAAAAGAAAAGGTTGAAAAAGAACTGGTGGAATTACTAGCACCAGCTAAAACTTTAGAAGAAACAAAAAAAATCTTAGAAAAAAATTTAACTTATATTGATGAAATAGTTAATGAGACATTAGAGGAAAAAATAGAATTTCAAGTTAATTTAGGTCAAAACTATTTCCCTAAAAAAGTATATAAGAGTGTCATTTATCCAGAAGGATTGTATGATTCTCTTGTTATAACAATTGGCAAAGGGAAAGGCGAAAATTGGTGGTGTGTCCTATTTCCACCTTTATGTTTATTAGAAAAAAGTGATAATACCAGTGATGTAGAATATCAATTTTTTATATCAAGAATAATTGAATATTTTAAATAATATACTTAATTGGAGGATTCAGTGTTAAGTATATTTTTTATTGGCCTTGCTTTAAGTATGGATGCTTTTTCTTTAGCGCTTGGTCTTGGAACTAGTAAAATTAGTAAAATGCAGAAAATTATTTTGTCTTCACTTGTTGGTATTATGCACTTTGTAATGCCTATTTTAGGCCTTATTATTAGTGATCGTCTATCAACTATATTTCAGGTTAATTTTAGATTATTAGTTATTATAATATTTTTATATCTTGGCTTAGTAATGATTTTAGAAAAAAAAGAATTAAATAAAATAATTAAGTATTCAATATTTAATTTAATAACTTTGTCTTTTAGTGTTAGTGTTGATAGCTTTTCTGTCGGTTTAAGTTTAAAAGCTTACGATACAAAAATTTTCATCCCTTCATTAGTCTTTTTTGTATGTAGCTCTATTATTACCTATTTTGGCTTAATCATAGGAGAATACTCAATTAAGTGTTTAAAAGAAAAAGTTCCTTTATTAGGAGGCTTAATTTTTATCATCTTAGCTATTGTCAATATAATCAAATATTTTGTTTAATTGTTTGACAATTTTCAAAATAAAATATATATTAAAACTGTGATCCATTATAAGGATGTGTATGATGAAAAAGTTAGTTATTGAAGGACAACATAAGTTAAGTGGAACAATTAAAATAGGCGGGGCAAAGAATAGTGTAGTAGCATTATTACCTGCTGCAATGTTAACAGATGGCAAGTGCATTATATATAATGTACCGGATATAAGTGATGTTCATTTATTAATTGGAATGATGCAATTATTAGGATCTAAAATTACTTACGAGAATGAAACGATAACAATAGATAATAGTCAGAGTAAAAATACTAAGATACCAACGGAATATGCAACTAAGTTGAGAGCTTCTTATTATTTTATGGGAGTACTATTATCTAAATATAAATATTCGGAAATTTCCTATCCAGGAGGATGTTCTATTGGTTCAAGACCGATAGATTTACACATTGCCGGATTTGAAAAATTAGGAGCAAAAGTAAAGATAGAAGATAACCAATATATAATTAAAGCTAAAGAATTAGTAGGTAACGATATATTCTTAGACTTTTCTAGTGTTGGAGCAACTTTAAATATTATGTTTGCTGCCGTCAAATCCAAAGGAATTACGCATATTTATAATGCTGCTAGAGAACCAGAAATTGTCAATGTAGCCTCATTTTTAAATAGTATGGGCGCTCAAATATATGGGGTAGGTACGAGTGAAATAACTATTGAAGGTGTTGAAACATTAGGAAATGGCGTAGTAGAAGTTATTCCAGATCGAATCGAAGCTGGTACTTATATAATTATCGGCGCTTTATTAGGAAAAAATCTCGTAATTGAAGGATTTATAAAAGAACATTTAGGATCAGTATTAACTAAGCTAAAAGAAATAGGCTGTGAGTTTAAAATTGAAGGAAATACTGTTACAGTTAATAGAGCAAGAAAATTCAAACCGGTTAATATTAAAACCCTAGTATATCCGGGATTTCCTACCGACTTAGGTCAGCCTATCAGCACCCTATTAACTCAATGTGAAGGAGAATCATTGTTCGAAGAAACCATCTATGAAAACAGGATGAGACATATTAAACATTTAAATGCCATGGGGGCTGATATCAAACTATTTGACCGTAGTGCAATTATCAAAGGTCCTAGTCATTTAAAAGGTAGAAATGTTATAGCTACTGATCTTAGAGCGGGAGCTGCAATGCTGGTTGCTGGTATGATAGCAGAAGGCACCACAGTTATTACTAACATTGAACATATTTTACGTGGCTATGAAAAAATAGTGGAAAAATTGTCAACCGTTGGAGGAAAAATTAAACTAGTTGATGAATAATAATTGCATTCTGCACTAGTTATGCTATAATAAGTCAGTACGAATTTTCTATAGCCCAAAATGAGCTATGGCGAAAGGAGAAACAATATGAAAAAGGGAATTCATCCAGTTATGCAAAATTGTACTATCACATGTGCTTGTGGTGCTTCTTTTGAAACTTTATCAAACAAAGAAAGTCATAATGTAGAAGTATGTAATGAATGTCATCCATTCTACAATAAAAAAGCCGGATCTCACAAGAAAACTGGAGCAGTAGAGAAATTCAATCGTAAATATAATATTGAAGAGAATAACTAGTATTAACTAGTTTTTTTGTGGAAGAAATGCTAAACTAAAGTTAGGTGATAATATGAAAGTTGCAATTGGTATTGATCATAATGGGATGCAAATAAAAAATCAAATTATAGAGTTTTTAAAAAATCAAAATATAGAGGTAATAGATTTAATAAATGAAAATGATCCATTAGATGATTATCCAGATTATGCTTTTGCCGTTGGAGAAACAATAGCTAGAAAAGAAGCTGATTTAGGTATTCTTTTATGTGGTACGGGAATTGGCATGTGCATAGCTGCTAATAAAATAAAAGGTGTAAGATGTGCTCATGTTAGTAATGAAAATGAAGCTAAGTTAAGTAGAGAACATAACTATGCTAATATTATTGCTTTAAGTGCTAAAACTAACATTAATGATATTTTAAGCATTATTGAAGCTTTTATTACGGCAGAATTTACCAATGAAGAAAGACATATTAGAAGAATCCAAAAAATTGATAATTATGAAAGCAAGTGAATATAATGTATAAGGCAGCTATATATATTGTTTCAGTTTTAACAAGTGTTTATGCTTTTTCTGGAGTTAATTTCCAAAATATCTTTAAAAAAAATCGTGATATAGAGGCTAAAATATTCGTTATACTCTTAGCGTTTGCTTTAGGTTATTTAGTAGGAAGTTTTATAATTGATTTTATAGAAGTAAGTAAGATTTACTAAGGAGGAAAAGCAATTAAAAAACTAATTCTAATTATTCTTTTTCTTTTACCAATCTGTATAAGTAGTTTTGTATATAAATTCAAAACTACTTTTTTTAAAGCAGAAGATAAAATTTTAATTTATTTAACTGATAAAGATATTACTTTAAATTTAGAAGACTATATTATTGGAGTTGTAGCCGGAGAAATGCCTGCCTTATTTGAAGAAGAGGCCTTAAAAGCTCAAGCCATAGCATCCCGAAGTTTTGCCTTAAGTAAATTAAAAGAAAAAAATATAGTAAAAATAACCTCGACAATCAGTGATCAAATATATCTCACTGAAGAAGATATGAAAGAAAAATGGCAGAAAGACTATGCTATTTATTATGAAAAAATTAAACATATCGTATCAAGTACCCAAAATTTAGTAATGAAAAAAGATGGTAAAATCCTTAAAAGTTATTACTTCGCAATGAGTAACGGTTATACGGAAGATTCGGGAACCGTTTTTGGAGAATCTTCCATTAAAAGTGTTGAATCAGAGTGGGATAATGAAACCCTAAAAAACTTTAAAGTATCTACCGAGTTTACTAAAGAAGAAATCTTAAAGTCATTAAATCTAAGTGATGTTTATTTAATATTTTCAGATATAAAAAGAAGTGATAAAAATCGTGTGGAAAACTTAAAAGTTAATAACAAAATTTTTACAGGAATTGAATTTCGGAAGTTGCTCAAGCTAAGATCAACTGATTTTTCCATAGAAGAAAATCAAAACACCTATATTATAACTACAAAAGGATATGGCCATGGCGTAGGAATGAGTCAATATGGCGCTAATCAAATGGCAAAAATTGGCTATTCTTATGAAGAAATCTTAAAACATTACTATAATGACATTATAATTACGAAAATATAGTATAAATATAAAAAAACTACTCAAACTTTTATTAGGAAGGTGTTGGAATGAAACCAAAATACAGATTGAAAAGTTGGGTAGTTTTATGTATATATATCATATCGATAGGAGCTATCGTATCGAGTTTGTTTTTAGTTGGTAAAGCCTTAAAATCAACTGGGCTATCATATGATAATCTATCTTATGTCTTTAGAGGGATTATTAAAAATAATGAAGTGCCAGTAGTCAATTATTCTAATGATAAGATTATTAAGCCATACGATGGTGAAAATGTCGAAGTAGCTTTAGGATTCTATGATCGAAGCGATGATAGTAAAGTCCAAGAAAAATGTTTGATTTATTATGAAAATACTTATATGCCAAATACCGGTATATTATATACAAGTGATAAACCGTTTGATGTTATAAATGTGTTAGATGGCACTGTAGAAGATGTTGTTGCTGATAGTATCATGGGTAATATCGTAACAATCAGGCATTCCAATAATCTAGTCACCATCTATCAAAGTTTAAATGAAGTAAATGTTATTGTCGGTGATGTCATCAAACAAGGAGACGTAATTGGCACTAGCGGTACCAATAAAATCAAAACTGACAGTGAAAATATGTTACTATTTGAAGTAATTTATAACGGTGTTAATATAAACCCCGAAAAATTCTATCAAATGAACATTAAAGATTTATCCTAAAACTTGCCCCTAATATATATACTTTATTAGGGGTGTTTAATATAAAAAATAGAATTGTTAATGAAGCTAAATATATTATGAAGCATAATGCAACATTAAGAGAAACAGCTAAGGAATTTAATTTAGGTAAAAGTACCATTCATAAAGATATGTCAATCAGGTTAAAAAATATAGATCATAATTTATATTTAAAAATAAAAGAGATAATGGATAATCATCTTAAGTTAAGGCATATAAAGGGTGGAGAAGTAACTAAAAAAAGATATCAAAGTCTAGGGACGTGGTAATATCTATAATATAAAATTAACTGATAAAATAATCTATATATTTAATATTAAGAATAAAGAATTACATAAGCTCGAAATAAAAAAGAATTTTATTAAAGATAATAAAGTATATAATCCAAAAAAATTAATAAATTATATAAATAAAATCTTAAAAGAAAAATTAATTAATAATAAATTATTTAAAACTAAAATAAATTTTCTATTAAGTAAAACTCTCACTCCTTCAGAATATTTTTGTTTTGAATATATATTTGATCATCTTTTAAATATTAATTATCAAATTATTAATGAAGAAAGCTTATTAGAAGAAAATGAATTAATAATATGGGAAGATTGTCTTTATTTAAAATCCAAAATGTTTTTAATTTATGAAAAAGAACTACAAAAGTATTTGAAAAAGAAAAAATATATTTTAATAGGTAGTAGTACCAAATGGGAAGAACATAAAAATTATTTAGAAAATAACTTTAATATTAATATTTTGGAATATGAAAATAGTGAAACTATACTTCTTGAAAGAGTATAGTTTTTAATTGCTTTTTGTAATATAATTAAGAATAGATAGGACGTGTTAATATGAAAGTTACAGATGGAAATATAGCATGTGCAAACATAGCATATAACTTAAGTGAAATGAGTTTTATTTATCCCATAACGCCATCAAGTCCAATGGCTAGTCAAATAGATTTATTGAGTAATTTAGATGAAAAAAATATTTTTGATGATAAAGTAAAATGCATAGAGATGCAAAGTGAGGCAGGCGCAGCAGGGGCTTTACATGGAGCTCTTTCGGCCGGAATTTTAGCTTCAACATATACATCTAGCCAAGGATTACTTTTAATGATTCCCAATATGTATAAAATGGCTGGAGAGCTTTTACCGGGAGTTATTCATGTAGCAGCAAGAAGCTTAGCTACCCATGCTTTAAGTATCTTTGGTGATCATCAAGATATTTATGCGGTAAGATCTACTGGTTTTGCAATGCTTGCTTCAACCAATGTTCAAGATGCTCATAATTTAGCTTTAATATCACATCTTTCAGCAATTGAAAGCAGTGTTCCATTTTTACATTTCTTTGATGGCTTTAGAACTAGTCATGAAATTAATGTAATTAAAGAAATTGATAAAGAGGTTATTAAAAAGTTAATTAATTATGAAAAAATAAAAGAATTCAGAAGTAAAGCACTAAACTCTGGTAAAGCAATTACTAAAGGTACAGCTCAAAACGAAGATGTTTATTTTCAAATAGCCGAAAGTAAAAACACGATATATAATAAAATACCTGATCTGGTTAATCAGCAAATGCAAAAGTTAAATAAGTTAATTAAAACTGATTATGCCCCATTTAATTATTATGGAAGTAAAACAGCTAAGTATATTATCATAGCAATGGGTTCCGTATGTGATACTACTAAAGAAGTAATTGATAATTTAAAAGAAAAAGACTATGGTCTTATCGAAGTACATCTTTACAGACCTTTTAGTAAAAAATATTTAGAACAAGTAATACCACTTTCTACCCAAAAAATTGCGGTACTAGATCGTACTAAAGAACAAGGTAGTATTGGAGAACCTTTATATTTAGATGTGGTTGGCGCATTAAAAGACCAAGACTATGATATCGTTGGTGGTAGATATGGTATATCAAGTAAGAATACCACTCCTAATGATATCTATGATGTTTTCATGATGCTTAAAAGTAATCCAAAGAATGATTTTACGATTGGGATTATTGATGATGTTACTAATACTAATTTACCAAAGCATGAATATAATTTCCAAAATGATTTTACGGAATTTAAAATCTTTGGTTTTGGTTCAGATGGTTTAGTAAGTGCCAGCAAAGACATCATAAAAATTCTAGGCGAAAAACATTATGTTCAAGGATATTTTGAATATGATTCTAAAAAAAGCGGGGGAGTTACGGTCTCACATTTAAGAGTCGCTAAAAATCTAATTAAAGCTCCTTATTATGTTCAAAATCCAGAACTTATTGTCGTGTCTAAAGATGAATACTTTAGAAGATTTGACCTTATTTCTAATATCAAGAAAAATGGCGTATTATTAATAAACACTAATAAAACCGCAAAAGAATTAAATGAATTCTTACCTAATAATGTAAAAGAAATTATCAATAATCAAAAAGTAGTAGTTTATACAGTCGATGCCGAAAAAATAGCTAAACAAAATAAAATACCTGGTAAAATCAGTTTAATAATGGAAGCTAATATTTTAAATTTATTAAAATATCCAAATTATGAAAAAATCTTAACTGTTCATATTAAAGAAAGATTTAAAGAAAAAGGTAATGATATAGTCGAAGCTAATTTAAAATGCTTAAATGAAAGTAAAATAAATCTAAAAAAATTAAAAATAAATTTAGATAAAACAAAAAAACCAGATAATAAAGAATCAATATTTGCGAGAATCAATGCAAGGGAAGGATACGGATTAAAAGTAAGTGAACTAAAATCATTTACTGATGGAACATTCCCAGGTGGAACAAGCGAGGAAGAAAAAAGAAAAATTAGTAAAGTCATTCCTAAATGGAATCCCCAAAACTGTATTGAATGTGGAATTTGCTCTATGGTTTGTCCTCATGCTGTGGTAAGACAATTTTTACTAAATAAAGGAAATAAATATGCAAACTATTGTAAAAACTCATTCGATAAAGAAAAAGACTTTATTATTGCCATAAGTGAAGCAGATTGTACAGGTTGCGGACTATGTATCAAAGAATGTCCTAAAGAATGTTTTACAACTGGTGACTTTGATCCGGAAAAACAAAAAATAGCAGATGATTTATTTAATAATCATACTAATCCAGAAGCGCCAACTAATACTATTAGAGGTACTCAATTCAAAAAACCTTTATTTGAATTCTCCGGAGCATGTGCTGGTTGTGGAGAAACTCCATATATAAAATTATTAACCCAAATAGTAGGTAGAAAACTAGTTATCGCTAATGCGACAGGATGTTCAAGTATTTATGGAGCATCATGCCCATCAATGCCATATAAAGTATCATGGGCTAATAGTTTATTTGAAGATAATGCCGAATTTGGTTTTGGCATCTTAGAATCTTATAATAAACTAAGAGAAAGAGTTGAAGAAACTTTAAAACAAAATAAAAAAGCCAACTTCTTTTACAACAAATGGTTAAAAATCAAAGATGATTTTGAAGAATGCGAAACTTTACAAGAAGAGGCTAGAAAATACTTGCCAGAAGATTTAATCGATTATTTAACACCAAAAAGTGTCTGGACTATCGGTGGTGATGGCTGGGCATATGATATCGGCTTTGGCGGTATAGATCATGTTCTTTCCAGTGGCAAAAACGTTAAAATACTAGTTCTTGATACCGAAGTTTATTCAAATACTGGTGGTCAAGCAAGTAAATCAAGTAGACTTGGTGCCGTAGCTGAATTTGCTAATATGGGTAAACAAACGGCCAAAAAAGATTTATTTAAGATAGCCATGACTTATCCAAACGTATATGTAGCCCAAATCAGCTTAGGTGCTAATATGATGCATACCATCAAAGTATTTAGCGAAGCAGAGAAACATGATGGACCAGCAATCATTATTGCTTATTCACCATGTGTTGAACAAGGCATCAAAGGCGGATTAGTAAATGCGGTAGATCAACAAAAACTAGCTGTAGAAAGTGGCTATTTATTATTAATGAGATATTCTGATAATAAATTATATTTAGATTCTGCAGAACCAAAGTTTGAAAAGTATAATGAATTCTTAAATAATGAAGTTCGTTATAATGCTTTAAAAATAAAGAATAAAAAATTAGCTGAAAAATTACTCTCAGCTAATCAAGAAGCGGCTATAAATAGATACGATTATTATAAAAATCTAGCCAGCAAATAAATAAACAAAAAAAATGAAGCTGCCCCCTGAGGTCAGCTTCAAAGAATAAAAAGGGGTTGGCTAGTGTGATACTAGCACCAATTCGCCATAAAGTGAATTGGTGCTTTATATACTAAATGAAAAGTACTAATTTGTCAACCATTTTTAGAACATTTTTTCAAAATGATTGGAGGAGTATAATGTTAAAAGATATTAAAGGTATCGGGCCTAAAATTTTATCAGAATTAAATAAACTAAATATCTTTGATATCGAAGATATTTTAACTTATTATCCTTATCGTTATAATTATTATAAACCGCAAAATATTAAAGAAATAAAGGAAAACGAAACAGCTGTAATTACTGGAGTAATAGAGAATAATCCTAAAGTATCGTTTATCAAAAGAAATCTTAACCGGATATCTTTTAACTTAAATACCGGTACAGAAATAATTAATATTATAATCTTTAATAGAGCATTCTTGAAAAATAATTTAAGTGTTGGCAAAACAATTACCGTTATAGGTAAATATAAAATAAATAACAATACATTTACCGCCAGTGATTTAAAATTAAAACCAATTTTAAAACCGGAGATAGATCCGGTATATCATTTGGGCACAGGAATAAAAAAAGCAAACTTTATTAAAATAATTAATTTGGTTTTAGAAAAGAATATTTATTTACCAAACTATGTACCTGATTATTTAAATCAAAAATATAAATTTATAGATAAATTATCAGCTGTTAAGGCTATTCATAATCCTAATACTACTAAAGATTTAAAAGATGCTTTATTATTTTTAAAATATGAAGAAATGTTTACCTTCATGTTAAAAATAAATTATCTAAAATTAAAAAGAAGTTATTTAAATAACTTTGAACAAAAAATTTTCAATGAACAAAAATTAAACACTTTAATTTATAATCTTCCTTTTACTTTAACTAATGATCAGTTAAAAGCTTTAGACGATATCAAAGAAGACCTTTTAACAAACAAAAGAATGAATAGACTACTTTTAGGAGACGTTGGTAGTGGTAAGACTATTGTAGCATTATTAGCACTTTATATGAACGCTTTAGCAGGATATCAAGGGGTACTTATGGCACCTACGGAAATTCTAGCCAACCAGCACTATAATAATACTATAAAAATATCTAAAGATAACAAAATAGCTTTACTAACTAGTTCAACAAAAGCTAAAGAAAGAAAAGAAATCATTCAAGATTTAAAAGATAAAAAAATCGATATCTTAATTGGTACCCATTCGGTATTAAATGATGAAGTATCATTTAATAATTTAGGCTTAGTTATAACCGATGAACAACACCGTTTTGGGGTAAAACAAAGACAATACTTACAACAAAAAGGTAAAGAAGTTGATGTTCTATATATGAGTGCTACTCCCATTCCTAGAACTTTAGCCTTAACCATATATGGAGATATGGATATTTCATTTATCAAAGAAAAACCAAAAAACAATAAAGAAGTTATAACAAGACTTATAAAAGATCATGAAATTAAAGAAGGTCTTTCTAAAATAGTAGAAGAAATAAAGTTAAATCACCAAATTTATGTTATAGTTCCTCTTGTAGAAGAAAATGAAGAACTAAATATGGAAAATGTTACTTCAATATATGATAAACTTAATTCAGCATTTCATGATAAAATACCAATGGACATCATGTATGGCAAATTAAATTCCAAAGAAAAAGATCGTATAATGAAAGACTTTAAAGAAAATAAAACAAAAATCTTAATATCAACAACCGTTATTGAAGTAGGTATCGATGTAAGTAATGCTACCATGATAGTAATATTTAATGCCGAAAGATTTGGACTAGCTACCCTTCATCAGTTAAGAGGAAGAGTTGGAAGAAGTGATATTCAAAGTTACTGCTATCTAATAAGTAATCAGGATACCGAAAGATTAAGAGTTATGGAAGAGACTACTGATGGATTTGAAATAAGTGAAAAAGATTTCAAAATTAGAGGTACAGGAGATTTATTTGGAGTTAAACAAAGTGGTGATATGACATTTAAACTAGCTGATTTAAAAAATGATTACCGAATACTATTACAAACTAAAGAAGACAGCGAAGAGTTCTTAAAAAAACATTTAGAGAATATTAATTTATATCCATATCAACAAAAGATAATCAGTAGCATAAAATTTATCGATTAAGGAGAAAAAAAATGAATCGTATAGAAATAAAACAAAGAGCCAAAGAAATATTACATAAGAATTTTTGGAAAACAATCAAACCATACCTTATAGTTATGATTATTTCAGTAATCGCAACTTCAATTATTAATCCAAATCCAGATGTAAGATCTACTTTAGCTAATTTTGTAGAAGGAATGATTTTATACCCGCTAATAATAGGATTAAAAGTATTCAGTTTGAAAGTAATCAGAAAAGGAGAATATGATGATGTTCAAATATTTATGTCATATAAAAATATAATTATGATAGCTGGGTTATTTATTTTAATAAATTTCTTCACTTTCTTATGGACTTTATTATTAGTTATTCCGGGAATAATAGCTGCCTTAAGTTATTCTATGGCTCCATATCTTATGGCAGATGAACAAAAAGAGCCATTAGAATGTATTAATATCAGCAAGAAGATGATGAATGGTTATAAATTGGATTATTTTAAATTTATAATAAGTTTCTTTGGATGGTATTTAATATCCTTTATTGCATTCTGGTATGTTGTTCCATATTATAATATTTCCGAAGCCATATATTATGACGAACTTAAAAAACTATCCAAAATCAATTGACAAAGAATTAAATATCCTATATTATTAATTTAGGCATGATAATAAATCATGCTCGATATCTCTAACGAACTTAATGTTAGAGCGTATCAACCAAAACCCCCTGAAG
>CAYQDO010000021.1:0-15622 GCA_964416365.1 uncultured Muribaculaceae bacterium
TTATTCTACATATTATTTTATCATAAATATTTTTGCATTGTTATACTAGATTTTTCTAATATATAGATTGATAGATATAGGTTTTGTAGTAGTAAAAGATTTGTAATATTATTTATAGAATAATTTTAATCTCTATTTCTTGTAAATATTAAAATTAAACGTAAAACTTCTAAAGCACTAGCTAGGACACCGGCTACATATGTATATGCTGCAGCTTTTAACATATTATTAGTGCATTCAAATTCTTCTTCATTAACTAAGTTATATTTTTTTAGTTCTTCTTTAGCTTTTGAACTAGCATTAAATTCCACTGGTAAAGTAATTAATTGAAAAATTAATCCTAAAGAAACCATCAAAATTCCTAACCAAATTAAATTCAAAGAAGAAAATATAAAACCTAATAATAAAACAAAATATGCGGTACTGGTTCCAAGTTTCACTATAGGAAAAATAGTACTACGAATTCTCATAAAAGCATATCCATCTTTATCTTGAATGGCATGTGAGCATTCATGAGCAGCAATTGCTAAAGCCGCAATACTTTTACCATGATATACTTCACTTGATAATCTTACTGTCTTACGAGACGAATCGTAATGATCATTCATTGTACCTTTAACTTCTACAACATATAAATCTTTTAAACCGTTATTTTCTAAAATCTTTTTGGCAACATCATAGCCGGTTAACTTTTTGTTATTGGCTATTTGTTTATATTTACCATAAGTAATTGAAACATAGATTTGAGCTATTAAAGGTATTACTAAAATTAATAAAAATAAACTATCATACGGCATATCACTCACCTACAATCTTGTATGTTGTTCCTTCTCTAGTATCTATTAGCATAATTCCTTTAGCAAGTAAATCATTACGAATAGAATCTGCCATATCATAATCTTTACGTTTTTTAGCATTATCTCTGGCTTTTATTAAAGCCATTATTTCTTCATGATTGGCACTTTTCTTTTCATCTTTTATCAAATCTAAACTTAAAACTTTATCAAAACTTCTGATTAAATCTAATTTAGTATGACCATTAACTAAATCATTTTTTAATAAGTCATAAATTAAAGTTATCGCATTAGCTGTATTTAAATCATCTTCTAAATGACTAATGAATTTATTATTATAGAAGGCAAAAGCATCTTCATCTAATATTCCTTCATCTTTAATTAAAGAAATTTTATTAAGTAATTTCTTATAAGCTAAATCTGCACTGTTTAAAGATTCAAAGCTAAATACTAATTGTTTACGATAGTGACTGTTTAAGCACATAAAACGATAACTTAAAGGGTTATAACCTTTTTCTTTTAATAAAGAAACGGTTAAGGTTGCTCCTTTACTTTTACTCATTTTACCAGATTCATCTAATAAATGTTCATTGTGGAACCAATAATTACACCATTTATGACCTAAATAAGCTTCACTTTGAGCTATTTCATTAGTATGATGTGGGAAAATATTATCTACTCCACCGCCATGAATATCAAGATATTCTCCACCATGATTAATTGAAATCCCGGTACATTCCATATGCCATCCCGGATATCCCATACCCCAAGGAGAATCCCATTTTAATTCTTGATCTTCAAACTTTGATTTAGTAAACCAAAGTACAAAGTCAGTTTTATTCCTTTTATTAGGATCGTTTTCTACATCTTCTCTAGCACCGACAATTAATTCATCTTCTTTATGGTTGGTTAATTGATAATAATCTGTTAATTTTGAAGTATCAAAATAAACATTACCACCAGATAAATAAGCATATCCTTTATCTATTAATGTTTCTATGATTGCAATATATTTTTCAATATGTTTAGTAGCTGGAGATACTATTTCCGGAACTTTGTTATTAACTAAATCAAAATCTATAAAAAATTTATCGGTATAGTAAGCAGCTATGTCTAAAACTGATTTTTTTTCCTTCTTGGCACTTAAAACCATCTTATCTTCACCATAATCAGAATCACCAGTTAAATGACCTACATCGGTAATATTCATAATTCTTTTAACTTTATAACCTAAATATCTTAAAGTTTTATCTAAAATATCATGGCCAATATAATTACGCATATTACCAATATGTTGATCATGATAAACCGTCGGACCACAAGTATAAAATATTATTTCTCCGTCACGATGTGGTTTAAACTCTTCTACTTTTTTTGTTAATGTATTATAAAATCTCATATTTACCTCCAACTACTTTTATTTTATCATTTTTAGCTTGCAAATAAAAGATTATTATCTTGATTAAATCCAATTGGATTCTTACATTCATTATTTAGTAAGAAGATTATCGTATTGTTTAATAAAATTTTTTCATTTTTATTATTCGAAATATATCCATTGTTAATCATCGTATCTATTAAATTAAATAAAATCTTCCCAGCATCTTGATAGTTATTGAAAATGATTATAGAAAAAGGAAACTCGTTAATTTCGTCAAATAGAAAATTATTACCTAAAAGTTTATTAATGCTGTATTCATCATTATAGTCACGACAATCAATATTAATTAAATGGATATTCAAATATTTAGTAACTAATTTAATTATTTCTTCCTTTTTATTTTTGTCACTGCCATTTAAAATCATATATCTGTTTGACTTTTTATCTTTTAAGATACCGATGATATTTTTAATCATTTGTTCATTATATTTGTTAGTCAACTCTTCTTTTAAACTATCAATTTTTTGCATATCATAACAACTTAAATTTATTCGAGATGAAATAATACCGTAGATATCTTTTTCAGTAAGAATTAAATTCGTATCCAAATTTTGATAATTTTCTAAAGTTTTTTTAGAACATGCAGTATCTAGAATATCAATACATTTATCGGGATTATATAAGTTAGGTAAATATTTATCACATTCTTTAATTAAATAATTTATGGTTTTATTTGGTATTTTAATACTATAGTGTTTTTCAAAATTTTCTTTTACTCTAGATAGTATATATTTCATGTCCTCTAAATTAGGTTCATTAATAGTTACCGGAGCAAATCTTCTACATAAAGCAGAATCTTTTTTTATATATTCATTATATTCATTAATGGTAGTTGCCCCGATTATTGATAAATCCCCACGAGCTAAATATGGTTTTAAAATATTGCCGGCATCTATAGAACCGTCTGACGCTCCGGTTTTAACTATATTATGAATTTCATCAATAAATAATATAATATTTTTTTGATTTATTACTTCTTTGATTAAATTATTAACTCTTTCTTCAAATTCCCCACGATACTTAGTACCGGCTATTAAGGAAGCTGTATTAATTAGAATTATTTGTTTATCTTTAAGTCTTTCTGGAACTAAATCTTTTTTAATCTTTCTGGCTAGTTCCTCAACAATTGCTGTTTTACCGACTCCGGATTTACCAATAAGTAAAGGATTGTTTTTATTGCGACGTAAAAGTATTTGCATAATTTCTTTTATTTCTTTTTCTCTTAAAAGGATTTTATCATCACTCGTTTTTTCATTTAAGTTAATCCCGAGCTCAGTTGTAAAGGAAGGCTTATTTAATTCCTTAGTAACCTCTTTAACTGAGATTCCCATGTTATCGACAATTCTTAAAGCAATTCCATCGGTTTCATTAAAAAGTGCAGTTAGTAAATAAAGCTCATCCATGTCTTTATGGTCATCATAGGATTTATTATATGCTTTTTCAATAACCTGCTTAAGTAAAGGAGTATACAGGATTTGTTCGCTTGGTTTACTTGACATACCCACAATATTTACTAAGCTTGTCCGAAAATTGGTGTATGTCAAATTATACTTATAACATATCTTTTTTATCTTGTCTTTTTTGAGTAGAGAAAGTAATAAATGTTCAGTACCAACATAGGGATGATTTAAACCTAACATCTCTTTTTCAGCATCTTTTAATATTTCAATAACTGCTTTGTTATAACATTTATCCATTAAAAAATCCTCCTTACAAACTATATGTTTATAATGAGGATAATATTTAAAAACTATTCAACTAGATGATCTAATCTTAATTTATCTGCTATGGTTGCTATGAATTCTGAATTAGTTGGTTTGGCCCTATCATAATCAACTGAATGACCAAAGATCTGTTCCATTAGATCATAATCACCTCTTGACCAACTGACTTCTATAGCATGCCTGATTGCTCTTTCAACTCGACTAGTTGTTGTATCATATTTTAGTGCTATTTCAGGGTACAACTCTTTGGTTATTGCGCCAATCATCGATGGATTATTATACATTAAATCAATTCCGTCGCGAATATACATATAACCTTTAATGTGTGATGGAATGCCTAAAGAGTGTAATAATGTAGTAATAGCTTGCTTTAAATCTTTGTCTTTGATAATTAGATTATTATCTTTTGCAGTCATAGCATTGATAATATGACTTTCCAAATCTTCAAATCTGAATGGTTTAAGCATATAATAGCTAACTCCGACTTCAGTACATTTTTTGATTACATCTAGAGAATTCATTCCGGTGATAATAATACTTTTCTTGTGGATATTCCTTTTTTTTAATTCTTCTAGAACACTTAATCCATCCATTTTAGGAATTATTAAGTCTATAACAATCAGATCATAATTATCTTTCTGACTTGTTAACTTCGCTAAAGCCTCCTCTCCATCGGATGCTTTACCTACTACATTGATACTAACGTGACTACTTAAATACTCTTCTACTGCTTTGACAACGTTTTGATTGTCATCAACAACAAAAACTCGTATTTCCTTTTCCATGTTTTTCCCTTCTATATTACTGCACGTCAAAATCATTATATTATAAAATGTGTCAATATACCAGAAGATTTATTGTCAATTTACGTCAAGTTATGTCTTTCCATGTCGAAAAATAGAATTTTTCATTTTATAAAAAAAGATGACTATGTCATCTTAATGTCTGGAGTTAAAATCAATTGTTTTATCTACGATATTTTTGACAGCTTGTTCGCTGAAAGGTTTTTTCAATATATCTACTATCGGATATTTAAAAGCATTTAAATCGATATCTTTATTATCATTTCCAGTAATAACAGAAACTGGAATCATTGAGAAAAGATTCTTTCCTTTCATATATTCTAAAACTTTAAAGCCATCCACATTAGGCATATTTAAATCAAGCAACATTGCTTTAATATTAGTTGAATGTTGTTCTATTAGTTTAATTGCCTCTGCTCCATCGCTAGCGCATAAAACATTAAAGTGTCCGGTAAAAATATTTTTTACAAAATTTTTGATAATGTCAGAATCATCAGCCACCAAAATAGAACCAATACATGTTTGAACATTTGGCTGGGCTGGTCTAACATCTCTATTTGTTGGTTCTGCACCTGAAACTAGATATTGTTTAACAAATGCAATAACACGATTTGCCTCAGCTATCAAAGCATTATAGTTTTCATTAACAAAAGCTGTATTATTGGCTTTACTTTGTAACTCATGGGCATAAGCAAACTCAGCCAGCTTCACGAATCCAAAGTATCTGGCATCACTTTTTAAAGAATGGACTAAGATAGCATAATTAGGCATATCTACCGTTTCTTTAAAATGACTAATTTTAAAAAGCTTATTATCTACTTCTGCTAAAAAATCACCCAGAGATTCATTATACATCTCCATGTCACCAAATAGTTCCAAACTCTTTTCAACGTCAACCCCATTTTGAATTAAAATATTTTTATCCATTATTAATCTCACTCCTTATTTACTTAAATATTTAACTATTATTTGATTTAATTCTTTCTTTTCAATAGGCTTTGCTAAATAATCATCAAAACCTTCTGCAAGATATTTTTCCCTCATTCCTTCAATGGCATTAGCAGTAAGGGCCACTGTGGGAATTGAAAAGTTTGGAAGTTGCCGCAAATTTTTGAGTGTTTCTGTACCACTCATTTTCGGCATCATATCATCCAGCAAAATTAAATCATAAACATCTTCAGCTTTAACTTTTTCAATTAAGCTGAATCCGTTATCAATAGTTTCTACTTGAAGTCCATAGGACGTAAGCAATTTTTGGGCTACTTTTAAATTTAAATTATTATCATCAACTACTAAAACCTTCTTGTTCTTAATATTCATGTTCTCAAGAATATTATTGTTATCATTAGGTGCATGTTTTTCTTTTGCTTGGTGTACTATTCTTTGATCCAAAACTACGGTAAACTTAGAGCCTTTTCCAAAAACACTTTGAACAAAAACTTTACCATTCATTAGTTCAATTAGTTTTTTAGTGATAGCAAGCCCAAGACCAGTGCCTTCGATAGAAGTATTGCCACCTTCATTAATTCTTTCAAATTTTCTAAATAATTTATTTATATGTTCAGCTTTTATACCAATTCCAGAGTCTTCGACAGAAATAATTAAGCGACATATATCTTGTTTTAAAATCGTATCAACTTTAAATTCAACATAACCTTCTTTGGTGTATTTAACTGAGTTAGTTAATAAGTTCAAAATGACTTGCTTAACACGGGTAGCATCTCCAAATAAATATTCAGGAATAGCCGGATCAAATTTAGTTCTGAATTCTAAAGGTTTATCCCCCATTCTGGCCTTAGTTAAAGACTCCAAATCATCTAATAATTTTTGAGTACTATATTCATTATTAATTATCTCTAGTTTATTAGCTTCAATTTTAGATATATCTAGAATACCATTTACGATCTCCAAAAGAGTTTGAGAAGCCATAATGATATCACTAACTTCCTCTTTTGAATCATCTGGTAAATCTTTATCTAGTAATATTTGAGAAAAACCAACAATAGCATTAAGCGGTGTTCTTATTTCATGTGACATGCTTGATAAGAATTCACTTTTAGAATTATTAGCTTTAACTGCTTGTTCCTTAGCAATATTTAACTCATTAATTAATTTTAAATCCGGATTTTCAATAGTAAAGAACATGATATAAACTATATAACAACACATTGAAGTAACTATTAATAGTTCCGGATTTACTCTTTGTAATAAAGAAGATACAATAATGCAGATTATCAAAGAAAAGATAGGTAAATATTTTTTATCTTTAACTTTCTTATAATTTACCAATAAAATTACAATCCAAATTAGAATACAAACTCCAACTAACCCATATGTTAAATTAGCTCCCGGACCAGTAGTATAAATAATACCGTTTTCACTGACATTGTTTAGTGGAATCAAAAAGATAATTACAGTGACTATAACAAATATTACTGAAATTATTGCTATTAGTTTTTGAACTATTTTGCTTTTTTCATCAATATCTGCATTCTTATCCAAAATTGCAATTGTAATAACATAAACACTAAAAACTAAGCATTTACAAAGTAAATATAATAAATAAAGTTTGCACAGAGGATTTACCAAAGGATTATTTACATTAACATAAGCTAGATAAGTACTCGAAATATCTAAAGCTAAACCAACCCAATTGATAATAATTAGTGAAATGAAAAAAGAATTCTCGATTGATTTCAGTCTTTTTTTACTGAAAAATACGATAGTTAATAACAGCATATAAAACGCAGATAAAGTTTGAAAATATATACTACTTATCATCTAACCGCCTACTTTATATAAGTATAACAAAAAAAAAGAAATATTTAAAGATATTTCCAACTTTAATATTTCTTCTTTTTTGTATAAATCTTAGCCCCGTTTTTTCGGTTTTCTTCCCATAAATCACTAACTTGACTTTGTAATTCTATATTTTTATTAACAATCTTATCTTCAATCCTAACATTAAATAATTCTCCAACATTAGCATAAAGATTTTCTCTTTTAAAATCATTGTTTATAGCCATAGGCGCAATTGATATATCGGCTACTTGAGAAATCATAGCGGCACCTTGTTTAAAATCTTGAACAGAGCCATCACTTCCATAATGAACTTTTCGAGACCCCTCAGGGAACATGGCAATATTATAACCTCGCCACACATATTGTAACGAATTTATAATTCCCATTATTCTTCCCACAGGCGTAGTACGATCTATAACATATGCGCCATTACGAATATAAAATTTGCCAAGCCATCTGTTTTTAGGCTTTAAAAAACTTTCGGCTATCATAAAATGTAGTGGTGTTTCTGAAAAAATATTAAATAATAATAAAGGATCACATGAATCTAAATGATTCGATATCAAAACAAATGGCGATTTCGGTTTCTCTTCCAATCTTGTTGATATATTAGGTTTAAGTATTGTATTGAACGCAGGAATATATAATTTGAGCTTATTTAAATATCTTTGTTCACATCTCTTACATTCCGCTTCATCAAATGGTAGTGACAAAACAAATTCTTTAAGTTCTTCAAAATATGCTCTCTTTTCATCAACAGTCAGCTTGTCTATTTTTTGTGCTGACAAAAAGTCATCAAGAGTCATCATTTATTTATCACCAGCTTTAATTTACATACTTTATTATTTTTATCATCATATCCATTATTAAAATAAATTTTCTTAATATCATTTTTTACAACTTTACCGTTTAAATTAAATGGAAATTTATCAAATACAACAATTTCCGCTGGTATTTCATAACTTTTTAAATTAGCTTCAAAGTCTTTTTCCAAAACTTCTTTCAATAATTCAATATCTTCTGAATCGCCAGCGTATTCAATACAAACAATAATGCGATCTCTTCCCATATCTTGTTCGTGACCGTTAGTGTTAAAAATTACGGCTTCATCTATTGAATATTTTGTTAAAATAGTTCTTATTTCATTTGGATTGACTAAGTTACCACTATTTAAATTTATAACATCATCTTCACGGTCAACAAATTTATACCATCCGTCTTCATCAAAGGAAACTATATCATTAGTTTTATACCAAACAACTCCATCATTGTCTTTTACAAGACAATCAGGGTTTGGATTATTTAAGATACCTTTCATTATTGATGGACCAGCTATATATAATGATCCTGGTTTATTTGGTTCAGTTATTTCTTTTTCAGTGTCTCGATCAATTAATTTGAAATAATAATCTGGTAATGGTACACCTAAAGTTCCTTGAGCTTGTTTAGTTTTAGTATTAATACATATACCACCATTAGTTTGAGTAGATCCGTATCCTTCTCTTACCCCTCTGCCTTCAGGCAGGTTATCATTCCAATACTTAGAAACAGATTTACTTAATTTACCACCACCACAAATGAATAATTCTGTGTCCTTATAAGAAATATTATCAAATAATCCAGATTCTTTCATTTTACTTAATATTAGTGGTACATAAATATGAATTTCAGCTTTTTCTTTTTTTTGAGTTTCAGCTAATGCTTCTAAATCCTTAGGATTTGGAATTATTAATTGGGTAACGCCAGAGTTAACTAATGTATTACGTCCTGTTTCTGATCCAAAACAATGGAAAGGTCCAGGAACGATAATTAATTTTTGGCCAGGTTCAATACAATCACAAATATGATATCCTGACTTTAATAGAGCATTACAACTATTATTTGTGTGAATTATAGCTGACGGTTTTTTTCCACTTGTTCCAGAGGTATAATAAATTACATAATCATCATCGCCTTTTACATTGGCCATATATGATCCTTTATATCTTTTTGCATACTTTAATTCTTCTCTAAATGAAGTGAATTTATCTGATTTAGTAGAAACTAAAGTAAAATATTTTTCAATAATAACATCTTCGTCTTCACTTAACATTTCTTCTAAACTTGGAAGATGACTTGCTCGATATTTGGAATCGATGATAGGGTTAATAATACTTAATAATCCTTTTTTCTTAAGAGAATCAACTGGAGAATAATATAATATTCTTTCTAATGATTCATCTATATCTTTATTTTCACTAATTATTTCATCTAGTTCAAGAACACAACTATCTAAACAAACAATTGCTTTTGGTTTGAGTTCTTTTAAGATTTCTGTCATTCTATCTTTATTTTTTGTTTCATAAGGATGTAATGGAACTAAAATTGCTCCCAATGCCGAAACTGCATATTTAGTATAATATTCTTCTGGTAAAAATGGAGATAATACCATTACTTTATCGCCCTTTTTTACACCATTCATTTTTAGCATCTTGGCTGTTAATTCAATATTATTTGCATACTCAAGATAGTCTTCTGCATGAGTAAGACCACTTTGAGTATATTTTAAAGCTGTGTAATCACGATATTTTTCACAGTTTTCAAACATTACTTCCGCCACTGATTTATCATCATATTTTAGATTTGCCGGAATGTGGCCATAATGCTTCAAATGGATTCTGTTATCTATTGAAGGTTTCTTAAACATTTTTATCCCTCCTAGAAAATTCAAAATAACGCTCTCTCGTTGATGCTTTATTATCTTTTTCTAATAACAGTTTCTTTGGTGGTAGTTCGATCTTCTTTTGCATTTCTTCGTGTTCTGTAAGCATTATTTTATTTCTTGAAATTAACTTTTTAATTTCATTTTTATTATTGGTATCTAATACTTCTACTATTTCTCTAATTTGATTCCATTTATTAGCTCGATATAATTCATAAGGCTTATTATTAGCTTCATAAAGAATATTCCACATAATATTTAAACAAATTGTATCAACTACTTCTAATAAATTATCAAAATTAGAAGCTTTGTCATCTATCATTAATTTACTATTCAAATCAACGCATGCCTTAGCTTTATATAGACCTGAATCTTTTTCAGGAACCCAAACTATTTCATCAGGTATAAAATCGGATTCTCCAAGCCATTCCGTAGTCCATTTTTTTACCCAGTTTTTTACAATAGGTGTTGTAGCAAAGGCTCTCCCTGTAACTAAAGGAACTTTTTTTCCTTGCTCTTGCCAAGATTTTAATATTTCAAAGACTGCTTCTCGTGGTTTACAATATTTACAATATATTGGATAATATTCAAGCCACATTATGTCGCGTAAATTTTTTGATATTTCATATTGTTCAAAAATATCATAACCAAAAGGATTCCTTATTTTAGGAACCTCTAGTCCTCTTTTTGTATGATAATCATATATCATCCAGTTTTGAAATAAATGTAAATCTGTGAATATACCATCGAGATCAACAGTAATTACATCAATCATAGCCAAAATTCCCCTTTAAATAAAATATAATGGGAATATTCTAGCATTTTTACCAACTTTTGTCAAATTTTTCTCACATGTAATTGCAACGATTATAGTTTATATTTTAATTAATAAATAATTTTTTCTACTTTTAATGACATTTGCTCATAAAAAAACCGTCAAAAATAACGGTTTAAAAATCTATTTATCTCCGGCTACTGTTAAAGATCCATTAGATATGCTTTCGGCAATAGTTAACAATTCAGTACTAGATAATTGATCGCTTGAGATATAATAATCTATATTGTTGCTGGTCCAGTATAATGAATTAGCAGATAATGCCCCGAAAGTATCACTTAACATGAAAGGTTCACCATAAACTGGTATGATTTCAAATTCATCATTAGGTGCTGCTACTTCTTCAATTAAAGTAAATGATGAATCACCAGTAAATGTTAAGATAACTCGATTACCTTTATTGGTATTTATAGTATCTTTAGAAGATAAATAAGTGTTCTTTGGAATATATAGAGGATATATAATTTCATCAATGTTTTTACTAGTTGTTTCTTCATTACAACAATCATCATCGATTAAGCTCTCTAAATCAAAGTAATCATTATTAAAAGTCGGTTTATAATCAATACTAGTAAAATTTACAGTAATTTTAACGTTGTTAGATGCATCCAAAACTTCTACTTTTTGAACCTGGGCTTTATTATCCACATAAATTTTTTCGCTTACTAAGTTTGCATTATTAGGATAATTTACTTTAGCCGTTATAATATAACCATTATCACCTTTAACAGCTTTACTACTAGGATCAGACTTAATATCATCAACAAGAGAATCTAAAAGATAAGCTTGCGATCCATTATCTGGCCATTCTGATTGAAATTTGAAACTCTTATTTAATGACGGTGTAACAACATAAACTCCTTCATCACTTTTTAAAATAACTTGTTCATGATTGTTAATAGTATTTACCAGATTAACACGATAATAATCTTTGTTTTTTGCAGCAACAATGTTATATGAAAAAGTATCTTCGTTACTAATAATATTCATTGTTCCCTTTACTAAATAAGTTTCTTTTCTCTCCAAGTTTTTAATAAAATCTTCTTTAATATTTGCACTTTCACCCTTACCACATCCCGTAATTATAAATAATAGTGATAAAAATAATATGATATATTTTTTCATCCTAACCTCCTACAATAAAATATATTTTTAAATGTATATTTTATTCATAATTACTCAAACTAAAATTAAGAAAAGAGGTTAGGTATGACATTATTACAAAAAATTTGCTTAAGTATTACAATAATTGGTGGTATTACTTGGGGATTAATTGGATTACTAGATTTCAATATTATTGAAGCTATATTTGGAGTTGATTCGATGATTCCTCGTGTGATCTATTCTTTAGTTGGTCTTACTAGTTTAATTAATATAGGCATATTGTTAATGGATTTAGACCGACATGATTAAAAGAAGCATACCTGCTTCTTATTTTTTTTCTACAATATAATATTTATTATCTTTTTTAATAACGTTTACTTTGCCGGTAGTATCATATTCTAAATCTTTTAGATAGTCCCACTTTAAAGTGATTACGTAACCCGAATATTTTTCTTCTTCTAGTTCATATTCCGTTTTTTCAATATTATCCATTGTAACAGAAACTACTTCAGGAAGGTCCTGCTCTCTTTTACCGGTACTGTTATCTTCTAAATACTTATATAAAGTATCCGTTAATTTTAATTTATAATTATCTACTCCTGAAGGATAAATATATTCTACTCCCCCAATATCATATTTATTTATTTTATTATTCATAGTATATAAATCAACAATAAATAATTTAGCAACACTTACAGCATAAGCTTCTTCATCGATTGCTTCACTTTCAAGATTGGCTTTTAAAATGTTGAACTCCGATTTCATTAACTTGGTAGCATTAGATTTTAAATTATACCCATAATCTTTAATTAAAGAAATGTTTTTAACAGACTCTACTTTTTCGGTACCAAAAAAGTAAAAGTAAATTCCTCCTACTGAATAAATAAAGGCTAAAATAAGGGCAAATATTAATAATCCCCTTTTCATATTATTCCTCCTTAAGATCCTCTTTAATTAAATTATGAATTATGATTCCATTAGATATTTCAATAATTTTATCAGCATATTTTTTACAATTTTTTAAATATTCTTCACTTAAGGTTTCATCTAAACTGATTGCGCGATATTCTTCTTTAGAACTATTATAATAAAGCTTATTAGTCAAATAATTACCATTAGGAAAAACGATAATATTATCATTTTTAATTTCAAAAATATCATGACCAAGAGCATAAGGATTATATAGACTTAACATATTACTAATTGTTGGCATAACATCGATCGTTCCCATATAATAATCTACGCTTTGACTTGGTTTATAATTTTTACCCCAAATTATTAAAGGGGTCTTTTTATTTAACTCATTTGTATAGTAATCATATATAGCATAATTTGATGCTTCTTCAGTTAAAATCTCTCCGGTTTCATGATTATAATTGTAATAATCATGAAGGTTTTTCAAAGATAATTTCGGATCATGATCGCCATAAAAAACAAAGATTGTATCATCAAAATAATCACTTTCATTAACATAAGAAATAAATTCTCCTAAAGCTTCATCAGCATAATGGCTGCTTCGAATATAGTCTCCTAATCTGGTTTCTTCTAAAAAACTCAATTCCCCACTAGTTAAATCTATTTGCTCAAATAATTCATTATTCTTAAATGGGGTATGATTAGATAAAGTAATGATTGTTCCCATATAATTTTGATTATTATCTTCAATACCTTTTAATATTGGCATCATTTGTCTGAAGAATGATTTATCAGATAAACCTAGTCCCACAATTTCATCAATATTAAATGAGGTTTTGGAATAAAAATCTGTATAACCTAAAGATGGATGCATTTTATTTCGATTCCACATTGTTGCTTTATTTCCATGCATACTAAAAGTATAATAACCTTTATCTTTTAATAAACTTGGTAAAGTGACATACCCACGATCAAAATAATTTACAAATACAGTTCCGGTTGAAGCTGGCATTAAAGATGTATATAAAGTAAATTCAGTATCACTACTAGTACCTACTCCTACTTGAGGATAAAAATTAGTAAAATATAAACCTTCCTTAGTTAAATTATTTAAGTTTGGGGTAATAATATTTTCATTAACTGCTAAATCAACCAACAAAGAAGTCATACTTTCCATGTGAACAAAAATAATACTTTTATCTTTAAATATATTAGTATAATCATTATTACTTTTCGGAAATTTATTTTCATTATAGTAATCATGGAAATTTTTAAAAGCCACGTCGAACCCAAACCAAGATGTTATGGTAGGACTTAAAGTATTAACTAAATCACTTGTTTGATATGCTATAATTCCAAAAGTATCTACAATATATTCACGATTCCATTGCTTAGATAGTCTGCTGAAAGCTGCGGCTGATAACGTGGCCACACATATAGCAAAAATAATAATTCCAGTTAGTAGGTTTTTCTTAAATAGTTTTTCTCCCTTTTCAAATTTGGCTACAAAATTAAAATAATCTCGGTTTGATAAACCCTTATGAATAATAATAAACATTATAGGAAATAATAAATATACTAAATGTCCAAATCTTACTTTAGCAAAAACGGCATCTCCAACTTCTCCAACTTGACCTAAAGTAGTAAGTAAACTAAATGATGCAAAAGAGTTATAGAATGTATAATATATGGCATTAACAACACCCATTAAAGTATAAATTATCATTAATGTTAAATAATAGCCAAATTGTTTTTGAGGTTTATAAAAAAAGCCAAATGATCCTAAAGTTATAATAAAACCTAAATCAATCAAAAATGGTTGAAATCTCTGAATACCACCAATAGTATAAAATCTGATAACTAAACAACACATTAAAGAAAGGACAACATAAGAACAATATTGCCTGTTATACTTTATAAAACTAATAAACGATTTTCCAATCTTATTAATCGCTTTCTTTATATTTCTCATATCTTTAATAATTGTAGCATATATTTATATTTAATAGTAGTTTTTATTTTTTAGTACTAATAACTTAACACGAAACGATAATTTTCTCTTGAATATTAGATGTTTTTTTGTTAATATATACACATATGCAGGCATAGTATAATGGTTATTATATAACCTTGCCAAGGTTGAGATGCCAGTTCGATTCTGGTTGCTTGCTCCATTAGTTAATTAAATTCAACTAAAAAGTTGAATTTTTTTATTTTAATATTATTTATTCTCATAATTAATTAAAAAAAGGCTTTTGAAAAGTTTAAATAAAAAAAGTCGAATTAATTAAATATGTAATAGAATTTTTTTAAAGAATTTCTCCTAAAATTTCTTTGTTTTTAAAATCAACAACAACTGTAATATGAGAATTATCTTTTTTAGTGAATTTTATATAAATTACTTCAGTATTTTTTATTTTATTCTTTTTATTGTTTTTATCATAATAAACTAATTCCTTTATTAACTTATAATCGGTTTCAGCTAAAACATAATGCTCTATTT
>CAYQDO010000022.1:0-1096 GCA_964416365.1 uncultured Muribaculaceae bacterium
CAGCTTCAGTCATTAAAGGCATATCTCCTAAGAAAACTTCTTGTTCTTTAACTTCTCCAGTTTCATGAATATATACTCTAGCTTGAACTTTTAATGGTGCTGAATATGTTACCATTCTTTCTTTAGCTTCTTTTGTACCATAACGAGGCGTATCAAAAGAATAATCGCCAAATTCAAGCGATATATTACCTGTGAAACTCTCTACTGGAAACAAATCATCAAAAACTTCTTTAATACCATGTTCAAAAAACCATTGGTAAGATTTTTTTTGGATTTCTAATAAATCTGTCAACTCCAAGGTGTTAGTGGTCTTAGAAAAAGAAATTCTCTCTCTATGATCACCAAATTTTTGTACTTTTGCCACTAAATCTTTCACCCCAAACAATATTTTTTATACGTACGTACCCACATTAGAAAAGATACGGCTACAAACTAAGATTCTAACAATTTAAACCTAATGTGTCAACTGATTTTTACAAAAAATAACATAAAATCCTTTATTTTTTTCTAAAACCTCTGCTTTGTAAGTTTTTACCAAATTTTTGTATACTGTTTTAACACCATGATTAGTTTTCATCACAAACCATAATTCCCCGTTTTCATTTAAATGTTCAAAAGCTTCATTAATAAATTTTAAGTACACTGTTTTGCCTGCTTTAATCGGTGGATTAACAAGTATTAAGTCATATTTAGCTTTGACATTTTCATAAACATTGCTTATAAATTCATTACCATTCACTTTATTCTCTTTTAAATTCATATTACATAGGTGAACCGCCCGCTTGCTTATATCAATAAAATCAACATCACAGTTCATTACTTTCGCTAAAGTTATCCCAACAAATCCATATCCACAACCAGCATCTAGTACTTTAATATTTTTTCTTCCATGAATAAAATATGTTTCTACTAAAGTTTTGCTACCCTCATCTATTTTAGCTTTAGAAAAAACACCCAAATCTGTATAAAACAAAAAATTATGATTTTGAAAAGAATATTGTACAGTACGAAGCTCACTTTTTAAGTTATCGTTATCTGTAAAGTAATGGTTCATATTTAACCCCTTTTGGCGATAAGTTAATTTTAACGTAAAATA
>CAYQDO010000022.1:1196-14565 GCA_964416365.1 uncultured Muribaculaceae bacterium
AGTAATGGTTCATATTTAACCCCTTTTGGCGATAAGTTAATTTTAACGTAAAATATTTTAAATGTCAATTAATAACTAATAAAACAACCAAATTATCATTGCATTACAATTAACCTATATAAAATGAAGTTATATCACTCTGTTAATTAAGCAAACTATTCTAATATTTCTACACAAGCAAAAAAGAAGCTTTATGCTTCTTTTTCATAATCGTTAAATTAGTTTAAAGCTTCTTTTAATTTGCTTCCAGCTTTGAATGAAGCAGCAATTTTTGCAGGAATCTTAATTTTAGCTTTTGTTAAAGGATTGATTCCTTCTCTAGCTGCACGTTTTTTAGCAGAGAATGTTCCGAAACCTACTAAAGCAACCTTTCCTTCTTTTTTTAATCCAGCAGTAATGCCATCGATTGTTGCGTCTAATGCACGAGCAGCATCTGCTTTTGTTAAGTTTGCAGCTTTTGCAATAAATTCAACTAATTCTGTTTTTGACATAACGATTACCTCCCATTTTCTAGATTTTATAAGGCTAACTGCCCTACAAGTATAAATTAGCATTAAATAAAACAAAATGCAATAAAAAAACGCAATTTTTTTCACAATATTGCGTTTTTTAAAGATATTTCCAAGTAAAAATGCCTATTAACTGTAAATATTTAAAGTACTATAGCTATTAAATTACTACTGCCTTTATTGACGATTTTGGTAACTGTATTAGATAATTTATATCTGGTAGATTCTGGCATCATTGATAACTTAGCTTGAATACCTTCTTTAACAATAGTATCTAGACTACGACCAAAGATTTCACTCTTCCAGATACTTTCTGAATCAGCTTCATAATCCTTCATAATATAGTTGATAAGTTCCTTGCTTTGTAGTTCTGTACCAATGATTGGTTCAAAGGTTGATTCTACGTCTACTTTCATTAGATGGATAGAAGAAGCCACCGCTTTTAATTTAACACCATAACGCGAACCTTGTTTGATTATTTCTGGAGATGACAACCTCATATCTTTAAGAGTAGGATAAACAATACCATAACCAGTAGTTTTTACCATTTTTAGAGCAGATTTTAAAGAATTAGTTTCTTCTTTATTTTCCGCATATTCGGCAAATACTTTGAGTAAGCTTCCTTTCGTAATTGATATACCACCCATTACTTCTCTTAAAACTTGATTATATAATTCATCACTGCTATTTAGATTTAAAGTAACCATTCCGGTAGCTGTATCAACATTGGAAATGTATGCTTTACTAATATAATCACTATTTTGAAAATAATTTATTATCTTATCAACATCTTTTAATTTAGATACATTCATCATACTTTCTTTAATTTTTTCTAAATATTGTTTTTTAACTTCATGATCATTATTCAAAATATGAACCCATTCTGGCACTTTTATTTCGATATTCAAGATTGGGAATTCGTAAAGTGCTGTTTTTAAGATGTCATACATTTCTTTTTCATTCATTGATTCAACATTGATTGGCATTACAGGAACATCATAGTTGTCTGTTAAATTTTTAGCCAGTCTAATGGTTTCTTCATTTGATGGATATTTAGTATTTAAGATAATTATAAATGGTTTGTTAATAGCTTTAAGTTCCGTAATAACTTTTTCTTCGGCATCCATATATTCACCACGCGTAAATTCACTAATGGAACCATCAGTTGTTATGACTATACCGATAGTTGAATGATCACGAATTACTTTTTCCGTACCAATTTCGGCAGCTTCAATAAATGGTATTTCCTCACTATACCATGGTGTTTTTACTAATCTAGGATTACCAATATCATCTTCATAACCCGAAGCTGATTTAATTACGTAACCAACACAATCAATTAATTTAATGTTAGTCGTAAATTCATCAATTTTTATGGTAGCACCACTTGAAGGAACAAATTTTGGCTCAGTTGTCATAATGGTTTTACCTGGAGCACTTTGCGGCATTTCATCTAAACATCTTTTTTTATCTTGTTCGTTCTCTATATTAGGAATAACTAATGTTTCTATTACTTTTTTTATAAATGTCGATTTTCCGGTACGGACTGCCCCAACAACACCTAAATATATTTCCCCTTGTCCCCATGCCGAGATGCTACTAATTATCTCTTTCTTTTCCATATATTCTTCCCTTTCACTATAAAATTTATGTATTCATCTTAAATGTATGAATAAAAAAAACAAATAATTCTCTTATTTGTTTGTAATTTTATAATTTAAGTTTCGGATTATTTTCAAAGACATCGATAAATTCCGACATTTCTTTTATAAATATTTCATCATTAAATGCATTCTCTGCTGTTAATTTATTATATTTTTTAATGATATATGTACCATATTTAGCTCGTAATCTTTCATGTTCATCAATATTGGTAAAGTCTTTTTTACCAATTAGATAATAAGAAACAAAGCCATTAATAATTTGCTGTTTATCTCCTAACCCAAGTTTATAATTAGAAATATATTTTCTTAAATTTAAATCTAAGAAAAGTATATCATTTTCTTCACTGATAATACTGGCTAGTTCATAGCTGGCATTAACTTTACCTTCTCCAATATTAATAGAAAATAATGCCCTGGGAGTAAGTGTAGTACGAACATATACCCCATTTTGTAAATCATCTGGTAATAGGATTTTGTTAGAATTAAACCAGTTAGTTTTTACTACAAAACCTACACGTCCATCTTTTTCGGTTAAAATATTTTCGCTAGATAAAATTTCTAAGAAATGCACTTCATCTTGAAAAACCGGTAATTCTGAAAAATCAATGATTTCTGGAAATACTATATCGTTTTTCTTAACTAAATAACGAAAATTTTTATCATCATGCTCAAAAGGATTAGTTAAATATTTGTCCCAAATTTTATTTACAATAACTCTGATATTATATTCTATCGGATTGTTATCTAGAATAAACTGATCTTCTTCTATTAAATATTCTTTGTAATCATTTTTTATCTTTGAAATTATTTCGGTTAAATTCAAATGGTATCACCATCATAATTATATCATTTTTAGAACATATTTTCTATATCTTTAGGAACTTTATCTTCCACTATAGTATTAATTATTTTTTCTTCCATTTCCAAAGAAACTTCTTTACCAGTCATTTCTGATAATTTAGAGATAACTACTCTTAAAGTTTTTTCATCTTTAAGACCATTATCATTTATCATTTTGGCCATGTCCATAATAGTAGCCTTATCAACTTTCGTTTTATTCTCTACTTTTTTAAAAACATCATCATTCATATAATCACCTATTAATAGGATATGGCCTATATATAAAAAAGTTCAAACTATTTTAAAGTTTGAATAATTCTTTTAAATTCTCTTCCTCTTTCTTCATAATCTTTAAATTGATCCCACGAAGCACAAGCTGGAGAAAGTAAGATAACATCTCCTTCTACTGATGATTCATACGCATTTATAGTTGCCTCTTTTAAGTTTTCCGTAACATCACAATCAAAATTATTTTGATCAGCAAATGTTTTTACTCTAGGCTTGATTTGCCCATAACAAATAATTTTTTTAACATATTTCATATAAGGAATTAATTCTTCTAAAGGTTGATTACGATCAAGACCACCTAATAAAATAATAGTTGGATCACTAAATGAAGATAAAGCAATTTGGGTAGCTAGCAAGTTGGTAGATTTAGAATCATTATAAAATTTACGTTTATTAATCTCCCCAACATATTCAATACGATGTTCTACACCAGGAAATTCTTTTAATACTTCGGTAATGACATCATTATCAATATTATAATGCTTAGCTACTGCTACAGCACACATAATATTTTCATAATTGTGATTACCTTTAATTTTAATGTCTTCTGTATCAATAATCTTTTCATCATAATAATAAATAGCTTTATCTTTTAAACAAATATCAGCACCCACCTCTGCTGAGAAAGTAATCTTTTTTGATAATATATCTTTTGTAAGTTCCAAACTACATTGATTCCCATAATTAATAATAGCTAAATTAGCTTCAGTGTAACCACTAAATATTTTTTTCTTACTGTTTTTATAATTCTCAAAAGTATAGAAATGTTCTAAATGAGTCTCTACTACATTAGTTAAAATACTAACATCAGTTTTAAATTCTTTAAAATCATATAACTGATGAGATGATATCTCGATAACTAAGTAATCATTTTCTTTAATATCATTTAATAATTTACAAGCAGGAATCCCAATATTACCACCTAAATGAACCGAAAAATTAGCTTTCTTTAAAATTTCATAAATTAAAGTTGTTGTAGTTGTTTTACCATTTGAACCAGTTATACCAATAATTTTAACACCTTTAGGTAAATAATGATAAGCCACTTCCACTTCATTGATTACTGAAATATTTAACTCCTTAGCCTTTAATACTATCGGAGCATCGATAGGTACTCCAGGATTTTTAATTAAAACATCAAAACTATCATCTAATAACTCCAATTGGTTTTCCGTAATAACTACCTTTATATCTAAAGATTCTAATTCTTTAACTTTATCCGCTACTTGCTCTTTCATATCGGTTATTAATATTTCACAGTTTTTACTACTTAAAAATTTAGCTACTTCATAACCGGAGCGAGCCATTCCTAAAATTAATACTTTTTTATTATTATACATTTTATCACCTCCCATAATTATATCACTAAAATTTAAAAAAGAAGTATTACTTCTTTTTCTTCTTAAGGAAATTTTTTCCGTCGATATTTCTTGCTATGAGCATCGCTGATGATGTATCACCAACTACATTTAAAACCGTAGCAGGCGCATCAATAATAGTTGCAATAATTGTTAAGATTGGCAGAGCCGATATTGGATAAGCCATCATTGATAAAATCATCATTTCTGAGATAGTGCCTCCCCCAATTGGAATAGCTGAAACTAATAAAGTTGCAACTAAAGAAACACCTATAACTGTCCAAATACTTGGATTTACTTCAAATAGATAAGCTAAGAACATAATTTTAAAGACACTACCTATAGCAGATCCTTCTTTATGGAAAGTAGTTCCGATTGGTACGGTTGTCTCAGCTATATCTTCAAATATTCCTATATCTTTAATAGCAGTAATATTTACCGGAATGCATGCTGCTGATGAACAGGTTGCCAATGCTGTAATACTTGGCGTAAATATATTTTTCCAATAATTCTTTAATCCTTTTTTCCCACCAGCTACTAAAGCATAAACTGAATAAACAACTACATATACAAATACACAAGTAATTGTATAAATAATAAATGTTTTCAAGAAACCACTAACAATAGAATCGCCATAAGTTCCGATTAAAGCTGCAAAATAACAACCCAAACCAATTGGCGCATAATACATAATGATTTTAACAACATTTAATATTATTTCATTAAGGCTTAAAATGGCATCCTTAACTATATCACCTTTTTCTTTGCTCATTCTAATAGCAAATCCAAAGATAATTGAAAATATTAATAAAGCAATAATATTATTTTTACTTAATAATTCTGGAAAATCGCTAACAGTCAGAAGTGATGCCGTTCTTTCTAAAATCGATAAATCTTTATCGGCTTCTAAACTTTGATCAAATAATTCTTTAATAGCTACTGAATCTTTTGATTCAACTAGCTTAGTAGAATAGGTCCCAATTATTCCAAAAAGTACCGCTATGACCGAAGTAATAGCAAATACAAAGATTATCCTTCCCATTATTTTACCTAATCTTTTCGGATTACCCATTTTAATTATTCCCGCTGTAATTGTTAAAAATATAAGCGGAACAATAACAATAAATAATGAATTAATAAATATATCTCCAAGTGGCTTTAATACTAAAGCATCTTCTTTAAAAATAGCCCCTATTATTCCTCCAATTATGATAGCTCCCAATAAAATCAAGGTCGCTTTATAAGTTTTGAGTACCTTTTTCACCATAACACCTCTTTCTAATCTAATTATATTTCTTTATATGCCAAAATACAACATATTTGATATTTTTAAAATATTTGATATATTAGAGTTTAGAGGTGGGAATATGATAGCAGATATATTAGAACATTTATATAGTGAGAGAAAAGACTATAAAGGTCTATCTGAAATGATTAGACTTTTAAATAATAATGAAGAATTTAGAAAACTTATTATTGAAGGAATCAAAGAAAATAAGATAAATGGTTTTTCTGAAGAACTATGGGAAATGATTAAAAATCAAAGAATTAGAGCAAGTATTAATTTTACAGATGTTTTTAGAGAAGGATTAAATATTGATAGATGTACTGTTGCAGCCAAACAACTAAGTTATTCATTTAACACATGCTATATTGCCGGAGGTACTCTGTCCTATTTAATTGATTCCCCATTTGCTAAAGCCAAAGATGGAAGACACACATGGATTATTCATGAAAGAAAAATTTACGATACCACTTTAATGTTAGTAATAGATGAAGATTACGTTCCAAAACTTGGTTATATTCTAGAAAACAAATGTAATCCCAATTTAAGTCCTACTTATTTAGCAGCAAAAGAATTCACCAATGATATGTCAATAAAAATGCCAAGTAAATAAAGCTCTTTATAGAGCTTTATTTTATGATTTCTTTACCACCCATATATGGCCTTAAAGCCTCTGGGATAGTAATGCTTTTATCTTCATTATAATTATTTTCAAGAAAAGCTATTAATCCTCTAGGCGTAGCTAAAACCGTATTATTTAAGGTATAAACAAACTTATTGCCAGATTCACCTTTACTACGGATTGCAAGTCTTCTAGCTTGAGCATCACCTAAAGTAGAACAAGAGCCTACTTCGAAGTATTTTTGTTGACGTGGACTCCATGCTTCTATATCACATGATTTAACTTTAAGATCAGCTAAATCTCCAGAACAACATTCTAAAGTTCTAACTGGAATATTTAAACTTCTAAAGAATTCAACAGTATAATTCCACATTCTATTATACCAATCGAAATGATCATCTTCTTTACATAGAACAATCATTTCTTGTTTTTCAAATTGATGAACACGATAAATTCCTCGTTCTTCAATACCATGAGCTCCTACTTCTTTTCTAAAACATGGTGAATAAGAAGTCATAGCAATTGGTAATTCTTCCTCTTTAATAATTTGATCTTTAAATTTACCAATCATAGAATGCTCACTGGTTCCGATTAAATATAAATCTTCCCCTTCAATTTTATACATCATGTCTCCCATTTCTTTGAAAGACATAACACCACTTACGACATCAGATCTAATCATAAATGGTGGAATAGCATACGTAAATCCTTTATTGATCATAAAATCTCTAGCATAGCATAACAAAGCAGAATGAAGTCTTGCTGCATCACCTAATAAATAATAAAAGCCATTACCACTAGTGCGACTAGCAGACTCTTTATCAAGTCCATTGATGTTATTTAAAATATCAGCATGATAAGGTATTTCATATTTAGGAGCATAGGGTTCACCATATTTTTCTACTTCAACATTTTCAGTATCGTCTTTTCCTACTGGAACACTTTCATCAATAATTTGGGGAATTAGCATCATTTTTTCTTTTATTTCTTTTGCTAATTCTTCTTCAGATTTTTCTAACTGAGCAATCTCTTCATTTATTTTTTCTATTGCCTTTTTTATTTCAGTAACTTCATCTTGCCTATTTTCTCTAATTAAAGTCCCAATTTTAGTACTCGTATTATTTTTTTCACTGCGTAGATTATCCCCTTTTAATTTAGAATCACGATATTTAACATCCATTTCATAAATTTCATCTACTAGTGGCAATTTCTCATCTTGAAACTTTTTACGGATATTTTCTTTAACTAATTCTTTGTTTTCTCTGATCAATTTAATATCAATCATTTTTTCATCTCCTTTTATTTAGAAAAAAAAGAATGGTATTTAAGGAGTGCAAGTGCACGGTACCATCCTTTTATTTACTTAATTTAGATAACGGCTAACGCCGGAAGTTATTAACTTCACTAATAGGTAGATTCATTAACACTATTAATTAGCTTGCACCAATTGCTAACTCTCTTTGTAATAGTTATTAACTATAGTCCTATATTATTGCTTTGTGATTTAAATTTTAGCACAAGTATAAATTTAATGCAACCCTAATACTTATAAGCATTATAAACAAATTATTTTGGATATTTTATTTTTTTATAAACATATTTATTACAAATAAAAGTCCTATGATTTTTTAGTCTTTTCTTTTTCTATAAAAATACTTTCGTTGATATTTTTGGATAATCTATAAAAAAACCTTCACTTATGTCAAGAAAAGGTTAATGTTGACAAAAAAGTGCTGGGCAGACTTCGCCTGCCAGCAGCACTCTAGTTTGCCTTTATTATATATGGATTATCTGAAGTGCCTGTCCCTGTTAATTTTTGCGTATCAGATATTAGATACAAGACTGGGCGGGCAACAAAGCCATTATTCGCGTTGTCGTTGTTCACGATGCCGTAGTAATACACGTAACACACGTTACTTGAGTAGGAAGAATGAGGCATTAATGTCCATTCATATCCTTCGCCTCTTAACCAAGCACTACCTCCACAAGCGGCAGAATTATAACTTCCGAGACTTGTAGATCTTACACATGTTGAAGATAAAGCAGAATATCCATAATCACTGGGATACATTAAGCCTATATATCCTGTTGTATCAGTTGGTCTTCCACTATATCTTGTTGTTCCTCTTTCTGCGGCATATACAGTTCCCACATCTGACATACTTGCTATTCCACCTAAATGCCAAGTTACATTTTCTATCATGTTACGGTAATAATTATTTGTTATTCCATTTATGATAAAATCACATTTTCCTTTTATAGTTGTACTATATTGATAACAATTAGTTAAAGTAGGTTCATTTGTACCATTATAGTAATACTGATTTAGTAAATTATATAAGGATGATGCTGCCCAATTATTAGTATCACTTTTATCCCAAGCAAGAGCTCCTAATGAATCATTTCTAATAATTTTTACTAATTTTTCACCAGTCTTACCATGGGTATTATCACTAAAAACTCCGATTATGCGCCACAACTCATTATTAAATGATAGATAATTATTAGGGTTTTCTCCTTCATATCGATAATCAGTTGCTGGTTCATTATATACTCCATCAGCATTAGTTAAGCTCATTATATACTCTGCCAGATTTACGGGAGTAGTACTGTTAAATACTAACATACATTTAGTTAAGCCACCTATATTAGTAATATTTAATTCCCAATTATCATAATCCCATTTAGCTATTGCATTAGGACATATAGCTTTTACTGTATAATTGCCTTTAGCAGGAATTGATGATTGATTCTCACCATCTACTGTAACTGCAAGATAAATATCTTCTGAATATTTTATATATTTATTATATTTTTTTATATTAAATATTATTAAACCAATAATTACTATAAATAATACTAACAATATTCTTTTTTTCATGAAGTTATCTCCTTTCTAATTTTACTTATAATATTTATTAAATAGGCTTTTAATAAATAATAATTATATTTATTTAAAGGATATTCTTTTTGTACTTCTATTTCTAAATTATCTAATATTAAATAATTTATTTTTATATTTTTTATATCTTTTAAACTCTTAAATCCAATAAAATTTAATATCAATTTATCTTCTGAAAAAGAAATATATTTTTGTTTCTTTTTAAGTAAAATTATATAATCTTTATATTTATTTTTAATTATTGTATATCGATTTTTAATATTATCCTCTCCTAACTTATATAGTGCTAAGAAAGCTTAATAAAAAGCTTTCTATCTATATTTTTATTCGGACTCAATATCCAGGATGGTTTTTGTTCTTTAAATGCACCTCTAAAATAATCTTAATCATTTTAACATTCAACATTTAATGAGCTGTAAGGGCAACAAAGCCATTATTCGCGTTGTTGTTGTTCACGTTGCCGTTGTTATTCACGTTCCACACGTTATTTGAGTTGGAAGAATTAGGAAACCTAATAAAACCACCCTATATTAATTTTAATTAATACCAAACTTGATTAATAATTTTATTTATTTCATATTTATTTACGTAAATATAACTGTTTTTATAATTCATTATACTAGAAAATTCTTGCTGGAAACTAATTAAACTATTTTTACTTTCGTACTTTAATTTTTTAATTTGTTTTTTTAATTTCTTTTTTGCTTCAGAACTTATTTTGATAATAGTTTTATTATTAATTACTTTAAAAGTATAACCTAAAAATAATATACCATTTTTTATTTCTCTAATATAAGTTTTGTTATCATTTAATTTAAGTTTATACTCTTTGTCCAATTTATATCTTATTTTTTTTAAACATTCTTTTAAATATCGTTTATCATGATGAACAATAATATAATCATCCATATAGCAAACCATATATTTAAGTTTTAATTCATTAATAATATAATGATGGAGATTAGATAAGTAGTAAATTGCTAAAAATTGTGAGGACAAATTTCCAATCGGTAAACCAAAACCTTTTTTATACTCTGGAATTTTATTAATCTTTTCAAAATTTATATTTTTGATATATTTGCTTATATATTCTTGATTAGTGCTATCTATAATTTTCTCTACTAATTCATACTCTAGTTCTTCTAATTCATTTTTAAGCATTTTTTTTAATATATCATGATTAATGCTATAAAAATATTTAGAAATATCAAACTTAAGAATATATATATTATTATATTTTTTATTTTCTTCTAAATAAATTTTTAATAATTTTATAGCATAACTTGTTCCCATTCCTTTTCTGGTAGCGGTATTATTATTTACTAAACATTTAGTTAATTTAGGTTCTAAAATATATCTGGTAATAAAGTGGTTTATAATTTTATCATATATGTTTTGACTCATTATTAATCTTAATTTTGGTTTATCTATTAAAAATAAATTATATCTACCTCCATCATACGTTTTATTTATTAATTCATCTCTAATATTTAATAAGTATTCTATTTTATATAATTCAAAATTGTAGATTTTCTTTTTATTTTTAACATTTTTCTTTATTTCTTTTTCGTATATTTCATTTAAATTTTCTAATGTAATAATTTGATTAAGCATCTGTTTTTGTCCTATTACTTATCCATTTGGCCGACATTTTATTAATTTCGGTCAGTAGATATATTTCTTTTTCTAATTGTTTTAATGAAATATATTGCTTTTTGGATAAAATTTCTAATAAAAAATCCAAAAGTGCTATATTTTTTCTGATTTTATAATAATATAATTTAAAATTATCTAAAGAATAATTAACTATATATATCTTTTCCAATAAATCAAAAGTTAATTTATTAATTTTATCTTTTAAAAAGTAATCCTTGCGAGGAATATTTTCCATTAAATTATAGATATTTAAAACTAGTTTTTTTGTTTTTAAAGCAATGATAAAATTATCGTCAAAGGTTTTCATTTATAATATTTAACAAACTTTCTAAATCTTCTAAACTAGCCTCATTTATTTTGTTTTCTAATAAGCAAATTTTCTCAGTAATGTTCATTTTTTTTATAGCTTCATTATAAAATTTTAAATATTTATTGAATTTATATTTTTTACTTATCATATCACGATCACAATATATTATTTGATATGATATTTTTTCTGTTTCTAATTTATTTAATATCTTTTCAATAATATTATCAGGAAACCCACATTTTCCGTTTAATACTTTATACCCGAAAAGAATATTTAAAATAAATGCATCTACTCCTTTAGAATTATAAAATTTTCCGCGATTTTTATATATTACTAATGTAGTTTTTAATTTTGAGGATTTTAAATCGCCAGATGAAAATGTTTTCTTTGATAATTTATTATGTGGTTTTTCAATAGTACTCATTATTTTTATTCCTTTTCTTTTTTTATTGAAGTTTTTTATTTTGACGTGCTGGGCAGACTTCGCCTGCCAGCAGCACTCTAGTTTGCCTTTATTATATATGGATTATCTGAAGTGCCTGTCCCTGTTAATTTTTGCGTATCAGATATTAGATACAAGACTGGGCGGGCAACAAAGCCATTATTCGCGTTGTCGTTGTTCACGATGCCGTAGTAATACACGTAACACACGTTACTTGAGTAGGAAGAATGAGGCATTAATGTCCATTCATATCCTTCGCCTCTTAACCAAGCACTACCTCCACAAGCGGCAGAATTATAACTTCCGAGACTTGTAGATCTTACACATGTTGAAGATAAAGCAGAATATCCATAATCACTGGGATACATTAAGCCTATATATCCTGTTGTATCAGTTGGTCTTCCACTATATCTTGTTGTTCCTCTTTCTGCGGCATATACAGTTCCCACATCTGACATACTTGCTATTCCACCTAAATGCCAAGTTACATTTTCTATCATGTTACGGTAATAATTATTTGTTATTCCATTTATGATAAAATCACATTTTCCTTTTATAGTTGTACTATATTGATAACAATTAGTTAAAGTAGGTTCATTTGTACCATTATAGTAATACTGATTTAGTAAATTATATAAGGATGATGCTGCCCAATTATTAGTATCACTTTTATCCCAAGCAAGAGCTCCTAATGAATCATTTCTAATAATTTTTACTAATTTTTCACCAGTCTTACCATGGGTATTATCACTAAAAACTCCGATTATGCGCCACAACTCATTATTAAATGATAGATAATTATTAGGGTTTTCTCCTTCATATCGATAATCAGTTGCTGGTTCATTATATACTCCATCAGCATTAGTTAAGCTCATTATATACTCTGCTAAGTTTACAGCACCTATTGGATCTTGATTAGTTAAATCAATTGTTTGATTTGTATTATTTACTGAGGTGATTGTTAAACCTGCTAATTTATTATTCCAAGTAGCTCCTACAAAATTACTATTATATATTCCTGATGGGCTACTTGGTAAATTAATAGTTAAGTTTACTGGCATTACTGTTGGTGATACTGTTACTACTATCTTAGCATTAAATGTTTTATTAGCTCCTTGCTCTGTTGTTGTTGGTTCATCTAACCATAATCTTAAATCAAAGGTTTCTGAATCATATGGTGCTATAAGAACTTTACTTTGTAAAGTATAGCTTGTTGCACCATCAATAGTAGCAATTCCTAAAGGATAATTAGTCAAAATATTTGAGTTATCTACTGTATTTCCAGTTTTATTAAGTGATGCTCTAATGTAAGATGATCCTAACGTTGAAGTATTTAAAACTTCTAAATTAATATCTGTTTCAATAAAAATATTACACTCATTAGTTATTTTAAATGTATAAGGATTCTTTTGCATCCCTTCATAATTTGGAATTGGATATTCACCTATTAAATTAATGGCACTTGTTATATCAGTTAAACTACTATTCAAACA